>NZ_DATJWR010000200.1:0-17733 GCF_035501035.1 Paraburkholderia sp. | reverse complement strand
GGTGATCTTCATCACCCACAACGTGCATCACGCCTACCCCATTGGCGACTCGTTCACGCTGCTCAATCGCGGCCGCTCGCTCGGCACGTTCACGAAGGACACGATCAGCAAGAACGAAGTGCTCGACATGATGGCGGGCGGTGCGGAAATGCAGAAGATGATCGCCGAACTCGACGGCGCGACCATCTGAGCCACCCAAGCCCCCCCCAAGCCATCAGGCACCGCACGAACTCACCAGGAATGCACATGGCCCTCACCCCTTCCACCCCGAGCCGCTTCGCATCCGGGCGCAGTCGCGATATCGTCTGCCTTGGCCGCCTTGGCGTCGATCTCTATGCGCAGCAAGTGGGCGCGCGGCTCGAAGACGTCTCCACGTTCGCGAAGTACCTGGGCGGCTCGTCGGCGAACATCGCCTTCGGCTGCGCGCGGCTCGGCCTGAAGTCTGCGATGCTCACACGCGTCGGCGACGACCACATGGGGCGCTTTCTCGTCGAAACGCTCGCGAAGGAAGGCTGCGACACGAGCCACGTGCGCGTGGACCACGAACGCCTCACGGCCCTCGTGCTGCTGGGCATCAAGGACCGCGACACGTTCCCGCTCATCTTCTACCGCGAGAACTGCGCCGACATGGCCGTCGACGCACATGATTTCGACGAGGCCTTCATCGCTTCCTCGAAGGCGCTGCTCATCACGGGCACCCATTTCTCCACCGAGCAGGTGAACCGCACGAGCCTCGCCGCGCTCGACTACGCGCGCCGCAACAACGTGCGTACCGTGCTCGATATCGACTATCGGCCCGTGCTCTGGGGCCTCACGGGCAAGGCGGACGGCGAGACGCGCTTCGTGGCGAGCGAGGGCGTAAGCGCGCACCTGCAGCGCATCCTGCCGCGCTTCGATCTCGTGATCGGCACGGAGGAAGAGTTCCGCATTGCGGGCGGCAAGGAAGCGCTCATCGATGCACTCAAATGCGTGCGCGAGGTCACCGGCGCGACGTTGCTCGTCAAGCGCGGCCCGCTAGGCTGCCAGATCGTGGAAGGCGCGGTGCCCGCCTCGCTCGGTGATCTGCCGCTACAGCGCGGCGTGGAGGTCGAGGTGCTCAACGTGCTCGGCGCGGGCGACGCTTTCGCCTCGGGCTTCCTCTCGGGCTGGCTGCGCGATGCGCCGCTCGAGGACTGCGCGCGCGCGGCCAACGCATGCGGCGCGCTCGTCGTGTCGCGGCACGGCTGCGCGCCCGCCATGCCCACGCCCGCCGAGCTCGATTACTTCCTGCGCGAAGCCGCCGCCGACCCGCTACGCATGCGCCGCCCCGATCGCGACGCGATGCTCGCGCGCCTGCATCGCGTGACGCCCGCGCGCACGCCGCGCGACGAAGTGCTGGGCTTCGCGTTCGATCATCGCAACCAGTTCTTCGACCTCGCGCAGCAGAGCGGCGCAGACGAAGCGCGCATCTCGCACCTGAAGAATCTCTTCGTCGAAGCCGTCGCGCAGACCGAGCGCACGCTGGGCCTGCAAGGACGCATCGGTGTCCTGATCGATGACCGCTACGGTCAGGATGCACTGAACGCCGCGAGCGGACGCGGCTGGTGGATCGGCCGCCCAGTCGAGCTGCCGGGGTCCGTTCCGCTCGTGTTCGATCACGGCCGCTCGATCGGCACGACCCTCGCCTCCTGGCCCATCGAGCAAACGGTGAAATGCCTCGTGCAGTTCCACCCCGACGAGCCCGTCGAGCTGCGTCTCGAACAGGAAGCGCAACTGCGCGCGCTCTATGACGCCACCCAGGCTAGCGGCCACGAGTTGCTGCTCGAAGTGATCCCGCCAAAGCGCAATGGCGCGCCGAACGCGCCCGACACGGTCTATCGCGCGCTCAAACGGCTCTACAACATCGGCATCTATCCCGAGTGGTGGAAGCTCGAACCGATGGACGCGGCGCAATGGCGCGACATCGACGCGCTGATTGCCGAGCGCGATCCGTATTGCCGAGGCGTCGTGCTGCTCGGGCTCTCCGCGCCCATCGAGCAGCTTGCGGAAAGTTTCCGCGCGGCGGCCGGCTCGCGCACCTGCCGCGGCTTCACGGTGGGCCGCTCGATCTTCTACGAACCGAGCCTCGCGTGGCTCGCCGGCGAGATCGGCGACGAAGAAGTGATCGCCCGCGCGCGCCGCGCATTCGAAACGCTGATCGGCGCGTGGCGCGCCGCGCGCGCCGAAGCAGACGATACTCACGATGTGCACACGCCCCGCGACAAGCACGAGGAGAAAGCGGCATGAACCAACGCATCGCTCCCATCGCCAACGCTTCGCAGGAAAGCCAACAAAACGCGGTGCCGGGCGCGCACGCGAGCACCGTGCGCCTGACGGCGGCGCAGGCGCTCGTACGCTTTCTCGCCGCGCAGCGCGTGGCGAGCGAAGACGGCTCGGGCCGCACCGAGCCGCTCTTCGGCGGCGTGTTCGCGATCTTCGGTCACGGCAACGTGGCCGGCATCGGCGAGGCGCTCTATCAGTATCGTCACGAGCTGCCCACGCTGCGCGCGCACAACGAGCAGGCCATGGCGCACAGCGCGATCGCTTATGCCAAGGCGCATTTTCGCCGCCGCATGATGGCGGTGACGACTTCCATCGGCCCAGGCGCGACGAATCTCGTCACGGCCGCCGCGCTCGCGCACGTGAACCGGCTGCCCTTGCTGCTGCTGCCCGGCGACATCTTCGTCTCGCGCGAGCCCGACCCGGTGCTGCAACAGATCGAAGATCTGCACGACGGCGGCCTTTCGGCCAACGACGCGCTCAAGCCGGTATCGCGCTACTTCGACCGCATCGTGCATCCCGCGCAACTGCTCACCGCGCTGCCGCGCGCGCTGCGCGTGCTCACCGACGCGGCGCTGTGCGGCCCGGTCACGCTCGCGTTGCCGCAGGATGTACAGGCCATGGCCTGGGACTACCCGGCGAGCTTCTTCACGCCGCGCCTCGTGACGTTTCACGCACCCGCGCCGATCCAGGCCGAGATCGACGCGGCGATCACGCAACTGCATCGCGCGAAGCGCCCGCTCATCGTGGCCGGCGGCGGCGTGCTCTATTCGCGCGCCTCGCAAGCCCTGCAGACGCTCGCGGCCTCGCGCGGCATTCCCGTCGCCGAAACGCAGGCCGGCAAAGGCGCGCTCGCCTGGGACGACCCGCTCAACGTGGGCGCGATCGGCGTGACGGGCTCGCCCGCGGCCAACGAGCTTGCACGCGACGCCGACTGCGTGCTCGCCGTCGGCACGCGCCTGCAGGACTTCACGACCGGCTCGAACTCGCTCTTCGTCAACGCGCACGTGGTCGGCTTGAACGCCAACGGCTTCGACGCGCTCAAGCACAACGGCCTCGCCGTGCAGGCCGACGCGCGCCAGGCGCTCGCCGCGCTCAACGACGAACTCATCAACTGGCGCGCCGACCCGAACTGGACCGCCCGCGCCCTGCAGCTCGCCGGCGAGTGGCGCGCGAGCGTCGATCGCCTCACGGGTGCGTCGCAGGAACGCAACCACCTGCCCTACGACGCCGACGTGATCGGCGCCGTGCAACGCTCGTCCAACCGTTCGCACACCGAAGATATCGTCGTGTGCGCAGCCGGCACGCTGCCCGCCGAGCTGCACAAACTCTGGCGCGCGGGGCAGCCCGGCGCGTATCACGTCGAGTACGGCTATTCGTGCATGGGTTACGAGATCGCGGGCGGCCTTGGCGCCAAGCTCGCGAGGCCCGATCGCGAAGTGATCGTGATGGTGGGCGACGGCAGCTATCTGATGATGAACAGCGAGATCGCCACCTCGGTCATGCTCGGCGCGAAGCTCATCATCGTCGTGCTCGACAACCGCGGCTACGGCTGCATCAACCGCCTGCAGCAGGCCTGCGGCGGCGCGCCGTTCAACAACCTGTTCGGCGATTGCGCGCAGGGGCCGCTCGGCGCGCCGCGCATCGATTTCGCCGCGCATGCGCGCTCGCTTGGCGCACAGGCCGAGCACGTGGCGAACGTCGCGGAACTCGAGGCCGCGCTGCAACGCGCGCGCGCTTCGTCGCGCACCTATCTCGTCTGCATCGACACCGACCCGGCACGCACGACCGAAGAAGGCGGCTGGTGGTGGGAAGTGGCGGTGCCCGAGGTGTCCACGCGCGCCGCCGTGCGCGAGGCTCGCGAAAGCTACGACCAGCATCTGGCCGCACGCGGGGGCCGCGCTCAGGCGCCCGATGGCCCACCCGCCAGCGTCGATGAAGCCGATAACGCATGACAAGCACGACAAGCAGGACGACAAAGCCATCGAGGAGCGCACATGAGCGCATTTGAAGTACGCATCGGCATCAACCCGCTGTCGTGGATGAACGACGACCTGCCCTCGCTCGGCGGCGAAACGCCGCTTTCCGTGGCGTTGAGCGAAGGCCGCGAGATCGGCTATGAGGGCTTCGAACTCGGCAACAAGTTTCCGCGCGAACCTCAGGCGCTCAAGGCGCTCCTCGCGCAATACGATCTCTCGCTCGTCTCCGGCTGGTACTCGGGCATGCTCGCGCGGCGCAGCGTCGAAGAGGAAATCGCGGCCGTCGACAAGCATCTGGAGTTGCTCGCGCAGAACGATGCGAAGGTGATGGTGTACGGCGAAGTCGCCGACTCGATCCAGGGCGCGCCGCGCCCGCTCTATCAGCGGCCGCGCTTTTTCAGCGAGAAGCAATGGGACGACTACGCCGCACGCGTGGACGCCTTCGCGCGCCATACGCTCTCGCGCGGCGTGCGGCTTGCGTATCACCATCACATGGGCGCGTACGTCGAAACGCCCGCCGACGTCGACAAGCTCATGGCGCGCACGAGCGACGCCGTGGGCCTGCTGTTCGACGCGGGCCATATCACGTTCGCGGGCGGCGACCCGGTTACCGAGCTCGACAAGCACATCGCGCGCGTGTGCCACGTGCATTGCAAGGACGTGCGCCCCGCCGTGATGAAGCTCGCGCGCAACCGCAACTGGAGCTTTCTCGACGCCGTGCTGGCCGGCGCGTTCACCGTGCCCGGCGACGGCGCCGTGGATTTCCCCGCGATCATCGCGCGCCTGAAGCGCCATGGCTACCGCGGCTGGCTCGTCGTCGAAGCCGAGCAGGACCCCGTGATCGCACCGTCGTACGCGTATGCGCAAAAGGGCTATCGCACGCTGCGCACGCTCGTCGATGCAACGGACACCCAATCAAAGGAGGCAGCATGAGCCTGCTGGTCAAGGCCGCGCGCGAAGGCCAGACGATCGCGCGCGTCACGCCCGCCACGGCGGGCTGGCGTTATGTCGGCTTCGCCGCGTACCGTCTCGCGACAGATGAGATCGTGTATGTGTTCGCACCCGATCGCGAAAGCTGCATCGTCGTGCTCTCGGGTGCGGTGGATATCGAAGCCGGCAGCGAGCGCTTTTCGAGCCTCGGCTCGCGTGACAGCGTGTTCGAGGACGCCGCGCCCTACGCGCTCTATGTGCCGCCAGGCGTGAAGGCCACGGTGCGCGCGACGCGCGAAGCCGAAGTGGGCGTGGCGAGCGCGCCCGCGAAAGGCACGCTGCCCGTGCGGCTCATCGAGCCCGCGCAGATGAAGCGCTCCACGCGCGGCAAGAACGCGAATACGCGCTACGTGTGCGATATCCTGCCGCAAAGCGAACCCGCGGAGTCGCTGCTCGTGGTCGAAGTGCGCACGCCCTCGGGGCATTCGTCGAGCTATCCGCCGCACAAGCATGATGCCGACCGGCTGCCGCAGGAAAGCGCGCTCGAAGAGACTTACTATCACCGGCTCAATCCGCAGCAGGGCTTCGCGTTCCAGCGCGTCTACACCGACGCGCGCGACCTCGACGAAACGATGGCCGTGGAAGATCACGACGTGGTGATGGTGCCGCGCGGCTATCATCCGGTGGTCGTGCCGTATGGCTACGACTCGTACTATCTGAACGTGATGGCGGGACCGACGCGCGAATGGCACTTTCACAACGATCCCGCGCACGAGTGGATCATCGAGCGCGACGCGAAGTGATGCGTCCATGAAAAAACGCCGCGTGGAAAACGCGGCGTTTTTCGTTATCGGCAACAGCGGGAAGCGGGAATCAGGCGAGCTGGAACTTCCCGACGAGGCGCTTGAGCACCTTCGCCTGATCGTCGAGCGACTGCGCCGCGGCCGTGGCCTCTTCCACGAGCGCCGCGTTCTGCTGCGTGCCCGCGTCCATTTGCGTGACCGCGCGGCCGATCTCCTCGATGCCCGCGCGCTGCTCGCGCGAGGCCGCCGAAATCTCGCCGATGATGTCGTTCACGCGCTTCACGGCTTTCACGACCTCGTCCATCGTCGCGCCCGCATTCTGCGCGAGCGACGAGCCGTTGGCCACGCGTTCGACCGAGGCGCTAATGAGCGTCTTGATCTCCTTGGCCGCCGCGGCGCTGCGCTGTGCGAGATTGCGCACTTCGCCCGCGACCACCGAGAAGCCGCGCCCTTCCTCACCGGCACGCGCCGCTTCGACGGCGGCGTTGAGCGCGAGAATGTTGGTCTGGAACGCAATGCCCTCGATCACGCCGATGATGTCCGCGATGCTCTTCGCGCTGTCGTTGATCTCGTGCATCGTCGCCACCACGCGCCCCACCACCGAGCCGCCCTTCTCCGCGATTTCCGAGGCGTTGCCCGCGAGCGTGCTGGCCTGTTCCGCGTTTTCGGCGTTCAGGCGCACCGTGGACGTGAGCTGTTCCATGCTGCTCGCGGTGCGCTCGAGCGCGACGGCCTGCTCCTCGGTGCGCCGCGAAAGATCGAGATTGCCCGTCGAGATTTCGCCCGACGCGGCGGCGATCGCCTCGGCGCTCGCGGCGATCTCCGCCACCGTCGTCGAGAGGCCGTTTTGCATGTCGCGCAGCGCGCCGAGCATGCTCGACGCGTCGCGAGCGTGCACGGCCACGGGCTGCGCGAGATCGCCGGCCGCGATGCGCGCCGCGATGGCCTTCGCATGCGCGGGCTCGCCGCCGAGCTGCCGCGCGATGCGGCGCACGACCCACTCGCTCACGAAGAACGCGAGCACGAACATCGCCACGGTCGCGACCGCCATCATCACGAACGAGGACTTGAAGATGAACCCGGCCTTCTCGATCGTCGCCTTGGCGGCCACGCCGCGCTGCGTGACGAGGTCGTCGACGAGCGTCTCGAGCTTGCCCGTCTCGACGAGCAGCGACACGTCCTGGGTGCCAACCTGCCAGCTCATCTGCGAGAGATCGAGCGGCTGCTGCTTCACGAGCGTCACGAAGTCTCGCAGATGACCGCTCCACGCCGTGGTCGCGTCCGCCAGCTTCTTTTGCAGCGCGAGCGCGTCGCCGCCCTGCTGCTGCGCGTAGTCCTGCAACTCCCCCATCTCGCGCGCGAGCGCGGCGAGATCCTTGTCGACGTCCTCGCCAAGCTCGTCGCGCTCGCGCGCCGTGGTCGCGGTGAGCAGCATCTTTTGCGCGCGGCTTGCGCGCAGCACGTGGCCGCGCGCTTCCTCGGCGGCGCGGCTCGCCACGTAGCCCTGTTCGTAGATCGATTGCGTGGAGCCGTTGAGCCGGCTGATCTGCGCGAGCGAGACGGCGCCGATCGCGAGCGTGCCGATCAGTACGAGTGCGAAGGCGAGACGCAGCGTCGCTTTCACGGAAAGCCGCGAGCTGCCCGTCGTCGTACCCCGACGCCCCACGTTGCCCCCCTGCGCACCAGCCGCGCCTCTTACCGGGTCCTGCGGCACGAAGCTCGCGTGCCGGCCGCCTTGCGATACTGCTCTCATCTTTGTCGATCTCCTGTCGATGGGACTTAGCGCTTAGTCCCATCCCATGCAAAGCTGTCGATGGGAGCCGGCGCCTTGATGCCTCGTCCCATCCCATGCGCAGCTGTCGATCGCAGTTGGCGTTTCAGCGCTCACCGCGACCTCATGCATCGCTCTGCTTGTTGTTCGACGTCGCGCCATCGTTCCTGATTTGCGTTCCGTCTCAACTCCGGTCTACGGCACACCATCGCGCAATCTTTAACGCCGCGCTCGGGTGTGGCTCATAGTCCGGCCCCGTATCTGCGCGCCTCGTGGGCGCGCGTCTCGCGGGTTATACACGGCCAAAATGAGGCGCCAAAAATCCCCGACCAATTTCGAGCATTGGCTCCAGCCCCTTGCGACACCACGCCGCACGGCGAGTGACTTCAATTCGTGTCCGGATCTCGACAAAACTTGTCCGTACGACTCGAGCAAGACACATTACACTGCGCTCATAACTCTTATACATGTCCATTTCAGGCCGTCGCCGTGTCTGCCGCTTCAATCGGACGCAGCGCCCGCATGATGCTCTCCTGCGTATAGACAACATGGAAACCAGCCTCGACAAGCGCGGCCTGCCGGCCGCCGCTGCGCCCGCCCCTTCGGGCACCGTGCAACGCACCGTGTACTCGGTGCTCGGCGCGATCAGCTTCTCGCACCTGCTCAACGACATGATCCAGTCGCTGATCCTGGCCATCTACCCGATGCTCAAGGACAACTTCTCGCTGTCGTTCACGCAGATCGGCCTCATCACGCTCACCTACCAGATCACGGCGTCGATGCTGCAGCCGCTAGTGGGTGTCTACACCGACAAGCGGCCGCTGCCGTACTCGTTGCCCGTCGGCATGGGCTTCACGCTGTGCGGCCTGCTGCTGATGTCGGTCGCACCCAGCTTCGGCGTGCTGCTCGTGGCGGCGGCGCTGGTGGGCTGCGGCTCCTCCGTGTTCCATCCGGAGTCCTCGCGCGTGGCGCGCATGGCTTCGGGCGGCCGCCACGGCCTTGCGCAGTCGCTCTTCCAGGTGGGCGGCAACGCGGGCTCGTCGCTCGGGCCGCTGCTCGCCGCGGCTGTCGTCATTCCGCACGGCCAGCGCAGCATCTCGTGGTTTTCGGCAGCCGCGCTCGTCGGCATGGTCGTGCTCACGCAGATCGGCCGCTGGTACAAGGCCCATCCGACCATGAAGAAAAAGCGCGCCGAGGCGCCGCACGTCGCGCTCCCGCGCCGCCGCGTGGCCGCCGCCATGGGCGTTCTCGTGCTGCTCGTGTTCTCGAAGTACTTCTACCTCGCGAGCATCAACAGCTATTTCACGTTCTATCTGATCGACCGCTTCCACCTGTCCGTGCAGGCCGCGCAGGTGCATCTGTTCGTGTTCCTCGCGGCCGTCGCGGCAGGCACGATCATCGGCGGGCCGGTGGGCGACCGCATCGGCCGCAAGTACGTGATCTGGGGTTCGATTCTGGGCGTCGCGCCGTTCACGCTGCTCCTGCCCTACGCCAACCTGTTCTGGACCGGCGTGCTCACGGTGATCATCGGCGTGGTGCTGGCCTCGGCGTTCTCGGCCATCCTCGTCTACGCGCAGGAGCTGATTCCGGGCAAGGTGGGCATGGTCGCGGGCCTCTTCTTCGGCTTCGCGTTCGGCCTGGGCGGCATCGGCGCGGCCGTGCTCGGCCAGCTTGCCGACGCGACCAGCATCAGCTTCGTCTACAAGGTCTGCTCGTTCCTGCCGCTCATCGGCATTCTTACCGTGTTGCTGCCCAACATCGAGGTCAAGCGCGCAAAGAAGGCGGCCTGAGCGCGGCGCCTGACTTTGTGAACGGCTAGACGGCCGGACGCCCTGCGGGGCTCCGGCCGTTTTCCGTTGTGCGCCCGCACACGCTTTGCCTCACCGCGACTTCGTACTAGGCTTGATGTTGGCCGCCGCCCCGCCCCCAGCCCTGCGTCAGCGGCCACCTTCGAGACGCCCGCACACGAGGTCCGCCATGCAACTGTCCACGGTAGAGATCCAGAAGCCCGAAGCCACCAATTTCATCCTCGGCCAGACCCACTTCATCAAATCCGTCGAGGATCTGCACGAGGCCATCGTCGGCACGGTGCCGGGCATCCAGTTCGGCCTCGCGTTCTGCGAGGCGTCGGGCAAACGGCTCGTGCGCCGCTCGGGCACCCAGGACGCGCTCATCGAGATGGCCACGCTGAACGCGCTGCGCATTGCCGCAGGTCACTGCTTCATCGTCGTGCTCGGCGACGGCTTTTTCCCGATCAACGTGCTCAACACGATCAAGGCCGTGCCCGAGGTTTGCCGCATCTTCTGCGCCACCGCGAACCCGACCCAGGTGCTGATCGCGGAGACGGATCAAGGGCGCGGCATCGTCGGCGTGGTGGACGGCTTTGCGCCGCTCGGCGTCGAGGTGGAGGACGACGTGCGCTGGCGCAAGGACCTGCTGCGTGCGATCGGCTACAAGGCCTGAGCACCCATGGTCCCGCTGCGGGCGGCCATCGAGCGGCAGACGGCGCACGCGCTCGCGTGCGGCGCGCTCCATCCGATCGAGACGACGCATACGTGGATCGATGACGGCGGCGTGCGCTTTGCCGTGCGCGTGGCCGCCAATCTCGCGCGCAAGGAGGCTGCGGGCCTGAGCCCGCAGACGCCACGCGATCCGTTTCTGCCCTACGAGCCCGATCTTTTCGTCGCCGATCTCTCGCCCACGCACGTTGCGCTGCTCAACAAGTTCAACGTGATCGATCATCACCTGCTGATCGTGACGCGCCGCTACGAGCCGCAGGAAGCGCTGCTCGACGTCGCGGACTTCACTGCGCTCGTCGACGCGATGCGCGCGATCGACGGCCTCGCGTTCTATAACGGCGGACAGGTTGCGGGGGCAAGCCAGCCGCACAAGCATCTGCAGATCGTCCCGCTGCCACTGGTCAGCGACGCGCCAGCCATGGCGAGCGATGAAGCGAGCGAGGCGAGGAGCCCGGCGCACTGCGAGGCATTCGTCGAGTCGCACATCGAGCCGCCTGTCGAGTCGCACATCGAGCCACCCATCGAAGCGCTGCTCGGTCGCGCGCAGGCGGTGCATGGCGCACGTCCGATCTCGATCGTACCGGGGCTCAGGTTCCGTCATGCGTTCGCGCGTCTCGATCTCGGCCCGGGCTCAGGCACGTCGAGCGACGCCGCGCGCATGGCGCTCGACTGTTATCGCGCGCTGCTCGATGCGGTGGATGTGCCGTCCATCGATGTGGGCGGTGTGACGCAGCAGGGCGCGCCGTACAACCTGCTCGTCACGCGCCGCTGGATGCTGGTCGTGCCGCGCTCGGCGGAGCGCGTGGAGGGCATCCCGGTGAATGCGCTCGGCTTCGCTGGCTCGTTCTTCGTGCGCGACGCCGCACAGTTGCAGACACTTGCGCGCCTCGGGCCGATGACGGCGCTGGAACGTGTGGGGGTGGCGCGCTGAGCCGGGCTCTGCATGTGCCGGGTTTTGTATGCCTGACTTTGTATGCCGCGCTTTGCCGGCCGCACTCTGCAAGGCCGCACTCTGCAAGGCCGCACTTCGCAAGGCCGCACTTCGCCACCAGCCGCTTAGCCCTCGCCCAGATTCTTCAGCCAACCCCAAGCCACTCGCGCACCACCTCGTCGCGTAGCGCGAGCGCCTGCGGATCGCCTTCGAACACGACGCGGCCATGCCCCATGACCGCCACGCGATCCGCGAGCGTGGGCGCGAGCGCGAGGCGCTGCTCGATCAGCAGTACCGCCACTCCGCGCGCGCGCAGCGCGGCGAGGCACTCGCCCACGCGAGCGGCCATCTGGGCGGCCAGCCCTTCGGTGGGCTCGTCGACGATCAGCAGGTCCGGGCCGCCCACGAGCGCGCGGGCGAGCGCAAGCATCTGCTGTTCGCCGCCCGAGAGCACGCCCGCGCGCGCGGCGCGCCGCCCGGCGAGAACCGGGAACAAGGCATACGCGTCGTCGATCGTGAAGCGGCCGGTGCGCGGACCGAGGCCGAGCCTCAGGTTTTCGTCGACGGTGAGCGTCGGGAACACGTCGCGCTGCTCCGCCACGTAGCCGAGCCCGAGCCGTGCGATCTCGAAGGTGCGCAGCCCCGCGAAACTGCGGCCCGCAAAGCGCCGCACGCCATCCGCATGCACCATCGACATCAGCGCCTTCGCGAAGGTCGAGCGGCCCGAGCCGTTGCGCCCCGCGAGCGCGACGATCTCGCCCGCCTCCACGCGCAGATCCACGCCGTGCAGCACCTGGCTTGCCCCGTACCAAGCGCGCAGGTTCTCGACTTCGAGCAGCGCGCTCATGGTGCGAAGCCTCCGAGGTACGCCTCGCGCACGGCCGCGTTGGCGCGAATCGCCTCGGGCGTGCCGGTGGCGATCACGCGGCCCTGCACGAGCACGGAGACGCGATCCGCGAGCCCGAAAACGGCGTCCATGTCGTGCTCGATCAAAAGCAGCGTCTTGCCGGCCGTGGTGGCGCGGATCAGGTCGATGGCGCGCGCGGCTTCGGCGCGGTTCATGCCGGCGGTCGGCTCGTCGAGGAGCAGCGTGTGCGCGCCACCCGCGAGCGCGAGGCCGAGATCGAGCGCGCGCTGCTCGGCGTAGCCCAGCGCGCCGGCTTCGCGATGCGCGGCATCAGCGAGGCCAATCGCTTCGAGCACTTCCTGCGCGCGCGCCTCGACGCGCCGCGAGGCAAGCCAGCGCGCGGCGAATCCGGCCGCGCCATGGCGCGAAGCGAGCACCGCGCAGCGCAAGTTCTCGAGCACGGTCAGGCGCGCGAACACGCTCGTTGTCTGGAAGCTGCGCGCGAGACCGCGCCGGCTCAGCGCGGCGGGCGCAAGACGCGTCGTATCGGCGCCGTTCAGGTCGATGCGGCCCGCACTCGGCCGGCGTTCGCCCGCGATCAGGCTGAAGAGCGTGGACTTGCCCGCGCCGTTCGGGCCGATCAGCGCATGGCGCTCGCCCGTGCGCACGCTCAGGTCGACGCCGCGCAGGATGCGCGTGTCGCCGAAGCGCTTCTCGATGCCGGTGAGACGCAGCGCTTCTGTCATCGCACCTCCCCGGCTGCGTCGAGCGCGCGTGCGGCCCTCGCGGCGCGGCGCCCCACGACGAACGCGAGCCCCGCCAGCACCACGATGAGCGCCACCAGCCCCGATGCGGTTGCGGGCGTCGGCGTGGCGAACCACGCGCGGGGATCGTCGGCGCGAAAACGCACGGCATAGGCCCACTGCACCGCCAGCACGAGCGCGAACGCCGCGCTGGCCGTCGCGCTCGTCGCGGCCAGCCACGGCGCGCGGCAACGCCGCCAGCCGTGCCGCGCAAGTCGCGCGCGCTGACGCGCGGCACACCCTGCGAGGCCATCGGGCGCGCCCAGCACCACGACGATGAAAAAGAGGCCCACGTAGAGCATCCAAGCGCGCGTCGCGCTCGCGACGCCCACGCTGAACACCACCCACACGATCGCGCCAAGCGCCGGACCGAAGAACGAGGCCGCGCCGCCCGTCACCGTGGCGATCATCACGGCAGCCGAGCGCATCATGCCGACGCTCTCGGCGGCAGCGAGCTCCACGTTGATGAGCGTGAGCGTGCCCGCCACGCCCGCGAACGCCGAGCTCCAGACGATCATCGTCGCCCGCACGCGCGCGGGCGTTGCGCCGAGCGCCGCCGCTCGCACGGGGTTGTCGCGCACCGCGTTCGCCAGACGCGCGAATGGCGTGCGCGAGAGCGCGAAGATCGCCGCGCTCGCCAGCACGCACCACACGGCGATCACCCAGTACGCCTCCCGGTCCGGGCCGAAGGTCCAGCCCGCGATGGCGGGTCCGCTCGCACGATCGATGCCGACGCCGGCTTCGCCGCCGAACCAGTCGGGCAAGGCCCACGCGGCGGCGGCCACCAGTTCGCCAAGTCCCAGCGTGATCATCGCGAAGGCCGTGCCCGCGCGGCGCGCGGCCACCAGCGCCGTCAATGCGCCGAACGCCGCCCCGCCCACGCCGCCCGCGATGGGCAGCAGCGGCAGCGGCAACGCATAGCGATTGAACAGATGCGCGGCGGCGAGCGCGCCGAGACCCGCCGGTGCGGCATGGCCAAACGAGAGCAGCCCAGTTTCGCCGAGCAGCAGGTTATAGGAGAGCGCGAAGACGATCATCGTCGCCACCTGAGCCAGGCACGCCAGCAGCCAGCCTTGCGGCGCACCCGAAGGCGACAGCCACGCGCCGACGATGGGCGCCGCGGCGAAGCACGCGATGAGCGCAAGCCACGGCGCGAGTGCGCGCCATGCACGACCACGCGGAGGCAGGGTCGTACGAGTCGAGGAAGAGGCGCCTGCGGAGCGCTTTTCGATGTTCATGGTGAGGCGGGCGCGTTCAATCGTCGTCGCCGCGCTGCCCCAACAGGCCGCGCGGGCGCAGCGCGAGCGTCGCGACGAGCAGCAGGTAGGGCAGCAAGGGCGCAAGCTGCGCAAGCGTGAGCGCCTGCCAGGCAGGTGACACGTGTGCGCCGAGACGCGCGGCGACGCCGCCGAACGTGACGTCGCTCGCGACAGCGAAGGTCTGCAGCAACCCCACCGCGAGCGACGCGACGAACGCGCCGCCGAGCGACCCGAGCCCGCCAATCACCACCACCACGAACACGATCGAGCCGACGGACTCGGCCATCGCCGGCTCGACGACGAAGAGCGGCGCGGCCACCGCGCCCGCGAGCGCGGCGAGCGCGGTGCCGAGCGCGAAGACCATGGTCTGCACGCGCGGCACGTCGTGGCCGAGCGCCTCGACGGCGTGCGCATGCGTAAGCGCCGCGCGTATGACGAGGCCCGTCTTCGAGATGCGCAACACCGCATGGAGCAGGCCAAGCATGGCCGCCGCCACGGCCATCATGAACGCGCGATAGCGCGAGAACGCCGCGCCGCCCACCGTGAAGAGCGGGCCGTCGAGCAGCGCGGGCAGCGGCGCGGAAAGCGGCTGCAAGCCCCAGACGAGCTTCACGAGCTCGCCGATCACATAGGCCGCGCCGAACGTGAGCAGGAGCGCATTGAGCGGCCCGGCCGGCCGCACGCGCCGCAAGAGCGTCACTTCGAACACCGCGCCCGCAAAGCCCGCCACGAGCGGCGCGAGCACGAGCGCCCAGCCGAAGCCGAGCCACAGCGCGAAGCTCACGCCGAGATAGGCGCCGAGCATGTAGAAGCTCGCGTGCGCGAAGTTGAGCACGCCGAGCATGCTGAAGATCAGCGTGAGCCCGGCGCACAGCATGAAGAGCAGCAGGCCGTAGCTGATGCCGTTGAGCGCGTCGATGACGAGAGCCTGCACGCGGGCGTCCTGGTTGTCCTGTGGCTTGCGTCTGTTGCGTCTGTTGCGTCCGTTGCGTCCGTTGCGTCTTGCGTGGCGGCGCTCAGGAGGAGCGCGACGCATTCGCTTCGACGGCAACACCCGCGCCGCTACCGGCGACGAGCGGCTCGAGTGCCGCGCGCAGCGCTTCGGGCAACGCGCTCACGGGCCGGCGCGTCGCGCGATCGACGTAGACGTGCACGAAATGGCCTTGCGCCGCCGGCGTCGCTTCGCCTTCGCGAAAGAGGCCGACCTCGTAGCGCACGCTCGACGAACCGAGACGCGCGACGCGCAGCCCCGCCTCGACGCGCTCGGGAAACGCGAGCGGCGCGAAGTAGTTGCACTGCGTCTCGACGACGAGCCCGATCGTCGCGCCGTGCGCGATGTCGAGCGCGCCCTCGCGAATCAGATACTCGTTCACCACGGTGTCGAAGTAGCTGTAGTAGACGACGTTGTTCACGTGGCCGTAGACATCGTTGTCCATCCAGCGAGTGCCGATCGTGAGGAAGTGGCGATAGTCGGAGCGGGCGACGGTGACGGGTCGGTTCATCGGCGATGATCCTGGGTAGGCGTGGCGGAAAAACGGCAATCGTTGTGCGGCGCTCACTGGCCTGGACGCTCGACGAATTCGAACGGCAAGCCGCGCCGGCGCATCCATTCGCCGAGCGCCGGGCCCGTGCCCGCGCGCCACGGCCGCAGCCTCGCGGGCTCGACGAGGCGATATTCGAGCAACTCCGGCGAGAGCGCGATCGTGCCCGAGGCCTTCACGTGATACGCGATGATGAGCTCGTTCTTGCGAATGAATTCGTAGACGCCTACGAGTTCGACGCTTTCGGCGCACAGCGCGGTCTCCTCGAACACTTCGCGCGCGATGCCCTCCTCCGGCGTCTCGCCGTTTTCGAGGAAGCCCGTGATGAGCGCGAACATGCCTTCGGGCCAGGCGGCGTTGCGGGCGAGCAGAATGCGGCCCTCGTACTCGACGATCGCCGCGACGACGGGCAGTGGATTGTTCCAGTGGACGTAACCGCAGGAGAGGTCCTGGCAGACCAGACGCACACGGCCGCCCTCGTGGGCGGGATCGGTGCGCTCGGTCAGACGCGAGGCACAGCGAGGGCAAAACTGATAGTCGCTCATGGGGGAAATGGCGCGCGAGGCTGGCCGTGCGGCCCGGCGGGCACGCTCGCGGCTGGCGCGAAGCGTCCATTTTAGTGCGCTATCGCAGTCGGCGCGCGGCCTCGCCGAAAACGAGGCGTGACGCTAAAGAGCATGAGTGCCGCCATGAGCATGCGCGACCCGGCGCACGCTAGCGCGGGTGCGCCCGCCCACTCCGCACACGCCAGACCAGCCCGGCGGCCCCGACCACGAGCGCGGCCGCCGCGAGCCACAGCGAGGGCGAGAACGAACCCGTCGACGCCGCCAGCGGCGCGGCCACGAGCGGCCCCGCGATCTGTCCGACGCCGTAGGCGGCCGTCGCATACCCCATCAACGCGGCGGCATGCTCGCCGCGCAGCACGCGCGCCTCGCGCATGGCGAAGAGCGTGATCGCCGTGAACGGCAGCCCGATCAGCACGCTGCCGAACGAGAAGCCCGCCGCGTTCGGCCAGACGATGCCAAGCGCGATGCCCACGGCCTGCACCACGTAGCAGCCCGCGAGCATCGTGCGGTTGTCCCAGTGCAGCGGCAGGCGCGCGGCGAGCAGCGCACCGGCGATCAGCGCCGCGCCGAACATCGGCCAGAACAGGTCGGGCCACGCCGAGCCGGGCAGCGCATGGCGCGCGATCACGGGCAGGAAGGTCGCCGTGATGATGTAGCCGAAGCCGGGCACGCCATAGAGCAGCACGAGCCAGAAGGCTTCGGCGCGGCTGCCTTCGTGATCTTCGCGCGCCGGGCTGGCCTTTTTGCCCGCGCCGGCGCGCGGCGCCAATGCGCGCATGTCCTCGCCCAACGTCGCCCACACGAGCGCAGCGAGCAGCGCGCCGATCAGGCCGAAGCCGATCCAGCCCACCCGCGCGCCAAGACCACCTGCGGCGCTGACCCAGAGCCCCGTCGCGATGATGCCGAAGCCAGGACCGGTATAGATCACGCCGCCCCACTCGTTCGCGCCCAGTCGCGCGAGCCGCCGCAGGCCCCATTGCGAGGCGAACACGAAAGTCCAGGCGCTGACCGCGCCCGCCGCGAAGCGCACCGCCGCCCAGATCCAGAACTGCCGCGTGAGTCCCATCGCGAGCGTGAGGAGCACGGTGGCGACGAGGCCCGCGCGCACGATCCTCGCGGGTGCGAAACGCAGCGCGACGCAACTGATCGCGCCAACGAAATAGCCCGCGTAGTTCAGCGAGGCCAGCCAGCCGCCCTGGCGCAGATCGAGCGCGCCACCATGCAGCATCAGCGGCAAGAGCGGCGTAAAGGCGAAGCGCCCCACGCCCAGCGCCACGGCCAGCACCGCCATGCAGGCGAGCGCCGCGCGACGCGCGGCATGTGGGCGTGGTTCGGAAACGAGAGCGGCGTCGGGGACGTAGTCGTTCATGAGCGATGAGCGGCGTCAGCATTGGCAGTGGTTACCATCTTAGGCGGCGTTTTCGTTCACAAAAAATGAATTATGATGAATAAATCAATCCCTAGGAGAGAACTATGGATCTCGCCG
>NZ_DATJWR010000199.1:0-5829 GCF_035501035.1 Paraburkholderia sp. | reverse complement strand
TCGATTCATTCGCGCACCTTGTTTCGTCTTGTGGGAATCAGGTTCTGCAATGGACGACAGCGACCGATCTACCTCGAAAGGCCCGCGCTGGCCTCACTGGTATTCAGTAAACCATCGCATTGTACAATAGCGCGCAAGGCGTCACCGCGCCAGTCGGGCCTCCCCCCGATATCCCAGTTTCCATCCCCGGGCGCATCCGGGCCCGGCGGGCCACCCGCCGCGTAGTCTCATATTGTGGTCCTATCCGATGGCCTTCCTGCTGCACCAAGCCCGCTTCTTCACGACGGTCAACCACCTGCGCGATCTGCCCGCCACCGCGCGGCCCGAGGTGGCGTTCGCCGGCCGTTCGAACGCCGGCAAGTCGACCGCCATCAACCTGCTGTGCAACCAGAAACGCCTCGCCTTCGCCTCGAAGACGCCGGGGCGCACCCAGCACATCAATTACTTCGGAGTTGGCCCGGCCGACGAACCGGCAGGCTATCTGGTCGACTTGCCTGGATACGGCTATGCCGAAGTGCCTGAGGCAGCGAAAGCGCACTGGGAACAACTGCTCTCGCTGTATCTGCAAACGCGCGCGCAGCTCGCGGGACTCATCCTGATGATGGATGCACGCCGCCCGTTCACCGAACTCGACCGTCGCATGGTCGAGTGGTTTGCATCCACGGGCAAACCGATCCATGCACTGCTCACAAAGTGCGACAAATTGACGCGTCAGGAAAGCGTGGTCGCGCTGCGGACTGCGAACAAGGCGTTCGACGAATACCGCAAGCAAGGCTATGAAGGGAAGCTGAGCGCGCAGCTCTTTTCGGCACTCAAGCGCGTGGGGCTGGACGAGGCGCACGCCGTGATCGAGAGCTGGATCGTGCCGCAGGTGGATGCGGGCGAGGCCGGCACCGAAGCGCAATAACACCGCTCGGGCGCGTTGCCCAGTGCGGGCTCACTTCGGTGAAAAGCCCGAGCCAGCCGGCGTTTCACGCGCTTTCGTCAGACTTTATCGTGAGTCGAACGGGCCTGCACCGCTGTATGCGCGCCAGCGCTCGTAATCCTCGCTGAACCGCGCCGCGAACGTCCGCTCCGGTCCCTCTCGCAGGGGCTCCCGACTGTTTTCCGCCGCTCATAAAAAAACCCGCCGTAATTGCCGGCGGGTTAAACAGCCTTATCGAAAAAACGACAGGCACCCGCTCAGGGAGGAGAAGCGGGGAGTTCGGCGCCAGGCGCCTCGCTCGATCGGTATGATATACCATTGTCCCGAAAAGTTTCCTGCGCCCCGGGACGCCTCCCACTCCAAGATATCCGCCGACATGAGCTTCTATCCGCATCATCGTCCGCGCCGCATGCGCCGTGACGACTTCTCGCGCCGCCTGATGCGCGAAAACATCCTCACCACGAACGACCTGATCTATCCCGTATTCGTCGTCGCGGGCAACAACGTGCGCGAAGCGGTGCCGTCCATGCCCGGCGTCGAGCGCGTGTCGATCGACCTACTGATGGGCGTCGCCGAGCAGTGTGTCGAGCTCGGCATTCCCGTGCTCTCGCTGTTCCCCGCCGTCGACCCGGCGCTCAAGACGCCCGACGGCATCGAAGCCACGAACCCCGACGGCGTGATTCCACGCGCCGTGCGCGAGTTGAAGAAGCGCTTCCCCGACCTCGGCGTGCTTTGCGATGTCGCGCTCGATCCGTACACGAGCCACGGCCAGGACGGCGTGCTCGACGAGAACGGCTACGTCATCAACGACGAGACCATCGAGATCCTCGTCGCGCAGGCGCGTACGCAGGCCGAAGCGGGTGTCGATATCGTCGCGCCTTCGGACATGATGGACGGCCGCATCGGCGCGATCCGCGAAATGCTCGAAAGCGAGAACCACATTCACACGCGCATCATGGCCTACTCGGCCAAATATGCTTCGGCGTTCTACGGACCGTTCCGCGACGCCGTGGGCTCGGCATCGAATCTGGGCAAGGGCAACAAGATGACCTACCAGATGGATCCGGCCAATTCGGACGAAGCGTTGCGCGAAGTTCGCCTCGACATCGAGGAAGGCGCGGACATGGTGATGGTGAAACCCGGCATGCCGTACCTCGACATCGTGCGCCGCGTGAAGGATGAATTCCGCTTCCCGACCTACGTGTACCAGGTGAGCGGCGAATACGCCATGCTCAAGGCCGCGGCCCAGAATGGCTGGCTCGATCACGACAAGGTGATGATGGAATCGCTGCTCGCGTTCAAGCGCGCAGGCGCGGACGGCATCCTTACCTACTTCGCTCTCGACGCCGCGCGTTTGCTGCGCGCACAGAAGTAGCAACGCGACGCTACCTCCGCGCATGAAAAAAGGCACGTCCCCGGACGTGCCTTTTGCTTTTGAGTGGCTGCGCGAACGAAACCGTACGCAGTGCCGACGATCAGGTGGCGGGCGGCACCGCATTCTGCGCGGCCGGAGTGCTTATGCGATCGAGCCGCGCGAGGAACCGGTCGGCGTTTTCGTAGCCGACCACGCGCAGCACTTCGCGACCCTGCGAATCGAAGAAGATGATGCCCGGCGGCCCGAACAGGCCAAAGCGCTTCAGGAGCGCCTGATCGTCGCGATTGTTGGCGGTCACGTCGGCGCGCAGCAGCCCGAGTTGAGCAAGGCGCGCCTGCACGCGAGGGTCGCTGAACGTGAACTTTTCCATCTCCTTGCAGCTCACGCACCAGTCCGCGTAGAAGTCGAGCATCGAGGGCTTGCCCGCCGACTTGAGCGCCGCATCGAGCTGCGCCGGTGAGCGCACCGGTGCGAAGGCGAGCGCGTCGGCTTCGTCGGCGCCAGTGGCCTGGTTCCCGGCCGCAGCAGTGACGTCGCTCGCACCGCTCACGCGCCCAGCAAGTACCGCGAGCGGGCGCAGCGGATCGGACGATCCGGCAGCCAGGCCGACGATGAGCGTCGCGGCCCAGATCGCACACGCCGCGCCCACGCCGCGCCCGAGGCGTCGCCAGACGTTGGACGCACCCGAGTGTGGCGTGAAAAGACCGAGCGCCGCGGCCACCAGCAGCAACCAGAGCGCCGCAAGCAGCATCTGCGCGGTCGCGCCGAGCACCGGCCATACGATCCACAACGCGGCGGCCAGCAGCACGACACCGAAGAACACTTTCACGCCATCCATCCAGGCGCCCGCGCGAGGCAGCAGCGCGCCCGCGCCGAGACCGAGGATCATCAGCGGGACGCCAAGGCCGAGGCCCATCGCGAAGAGCGCCGCGCCACCCAGCACCGCGTTGCCGGTATGGGCGATGAACGCGAGCACAGCAAAGAGCGGCGCGGTCATGCAGGCGCCGACCACGAGCGCGGAAAGCGCGCCCATCGCGGCGACGGCCGCGAACTTGCCGCCCGAGCGGCCCTGCGTGGCGCGCGAGGCGCCGTCTTGCCAGCGCTCGGGCAGCGCGATGTCATATCCAGCAATCAACATGACCGCGAACGCCGTGAGGAGCACGGCGAACACGCCCAGCACCCACGGATTCTGCAGCCACGCGCCGAGACTCTGGCCGACGAGCGCTGCTGCAATGCCAAGCACGGTATAGACGAGCGCCATGCCGAGCACGTAGACGAACGAGAGCGCGAAGCCGCGCGTGCGCGTCACGCGCGCGCCCTCGCCGACGATGATCGCCGAAAGGATCGGGATCATCGGATACGAACAGGGCAAGAGGCTCAACACCATGCCCGCGACGAAGTACAGCCCGACGACGGCGAAGAAGCCGCCGCCTTGCAGCAGCGATTGCGCATAGTCGGCGCTCGTGGCGCGTTCGTACCAGGGCTCGGTGTCGGCGGCGGCAGACGTGGTGCTCATCTGCGGCAAGGGCGTGGACGCGGGCGTCGAGCGGTCCGCGCCCGGCACGGCACTCTGGTCTGCCGCAGCGGCCTGTAAAGCCGCCCCGCGCACGTGGTACACGTGCTCGGCGGGCGGGTAGCAGATGCCCGCATCGGCACAGCCCTGCGAGGTCACGGCGAGATCGAACGGGCCGCTCGCCTTCTGCACCGACACGCGGATCGTGAGCTCGCCGCGGTAGGTTTCGACGTTCTTCTGGAACGTTGGATCGAACTTCACGTGACCGGGCGGGATCTGCGCGTCGCCGAGCTGCGCCGTACCGTTGCGCGTAGCGAACGCAAAGCGCTCGCGGTACATGTAGTAACCGTCCGCGATCTTGAAGTGCACGTTGACGGTGCCCGCCTCTTCACTCGCGCTGAAGGTGAAGGCCTGGTCCGGCGGCAGGAAGTCATCGTCCGCGGCGCGAGCGAATGACGCGCCGAACAGCAACGGCAGCAGACAGCAGACGAGTGCGAGGAAACCGGAAAGCGAGAGCGCGACGCGCGAGCGCCGATCGAAACGGTTAGACATGAATGGGACGCTGAGTCTCGGCATCGACCCACTGCCCGTAGGCGTTCGACGCCGCGGCTTGCCACGAGAGAATCTCGGGCGTCTCGTAGGGATGCTCGGTCTGGATGAACTGTTCGAGCTCTGCGGCGCGGGCGGGGCTCGTCTTGAAAAGCAGCTGGACTTCTTCGCCCGATTCGATCCTGCCCTGCCAGTGATACTCCGAATGCACAGCGCCAAGACGCGTCACGCAGGCAGCGAGTCGCTGCGCAAGCGCGCCAGAGGCGAGCTTTTCGGCGGTGTCCTCGTCGGGCACCGTGGTCAGCATCAGGGTCACATTGAGGGTCACGACGAACTCCGGCTTGGCACCCGCGCACAACAGAGGACGCGGGCTTCGTGGCACAACGTTATCCTACCATCGGCTCCGGTTGACTTCTCTCGCACGCCATGACGGCAAAAAGGCGCTACGATCAGCAAACAAGATTCGGCTCGCTTTAATCCCGGCCCGAAAACAAAAAAGCCAGGCTAGGCCTGGCTTTTTCGTACGCCGCCCGGTGTGGCACTGGGCGACTGAAAGCTTATTCCGCTTCCTGGACGTTCTCTTCCGCGACTTCCGGACGGTCGAGCAGTTCGACCAGCGCCATCGGTGCATTGTCGCCAACGCGGAAACCGAACTTCAGGATACGCAGGTAGCCGCCCGGACGGTTCGCGAAACGCGGACCGAGGACGTCGAACAGCTTCGTGACCGAGTCACGATCGCGCAGGCGGTTGAACGCCAGACGGCGGTTTGCGAGCGAGGGCTTCTTGCCGAGCGTGATGAGGGGCTCGACGACCTTACGGAGTTCCTTCGCCTTCGGCAGCGTGGTCTTGATGACTTCGTGCTCGATCAGCGAGTTGGACATGTTACGGAGCATTGCCAGACGGTGGCTGCTCGTGCGGTTCAGTTTCCGCAGACCATGACGGTGACGCATTTCAGTTTCCTTGAAACAAAGTTTTGATCCAGCTCTTCTATCGCTTCAGCCGGGTTTTGCAACCGCAGCCAGAGCACGGGCCGGTACAGAAAAAAGGCAAGACGCGGATTCTAAAGGAAAATCCGCGTCCGTGCCACACACATTACTTGTCGAGACCAGCCGGCGGCCAGTTTTCGAGTTTCATGCCGAGCGTGAGACCGCGCGAAGCGAGCACTTCCTTGATCTCGTTGAGCGACTTGCGACCCAGGTTCGGGGTCTTGAGCAGCTCGTTCTCGGTGCGCTGGATGAGGTCGCCGATGTAGTAAATGTTCTCGGCCTTCAGGCAGTTCGCCGAGCGAACCGTGAGTTCGAGATCGTCCACCGGACGCAGCAGGATCGGGTCGATCTGCGGTGCGCGCGACGGGGCTTCCGCCGCCGTTTCCGTGCCTTCCAGTGCAGCGAACACCGACAGCTGATCCACGAGGATGCGGGCCGACTGGCGGATCGCTTCCTCAGGCGAGATCACGCCGTTGGTTTC
>NZ_DATJWR010000198.1:0-7480 GCF_035501035.1 Paraburkholderia sp. | reverse complement strand
CCGAATGCGCATTTGACAAAAAGAACGCTCCGCCACGCGGGCTTCTTTTTCGTTTCAGCGGCGCTTCACTTTGGCACCTCGTGCCGGTCCAGCGTCCTCATGCGCCCTGCCCCCCATCCACGGCCACGCAGGCGCAACGTTAAACACAATTTGTCCGAGTGTCGTTTCGCGACACTTCAGCATTGCTTTCGTGCGCCGCTCGCCTTGTGCGATGCACCATCGGCCCGTCCTCGTCTCTGACGCAAAGTGACGTGCCGTGCGCGAAATGTCGCCGCTATCGCGAAACGGTACTCTCCGGCAACCGTGGCGGGCCCTCGTGGGTTCGTCGCAGTCATTGGAGATGCAGACCTTGACCGCTTCCACTTCCGGCGCGTCGGCCCAGACCGACCTTACCCTCGACGACATCACGATCGTCGACAAAAGCCTCCTCAAACGCGCCGTCGGCGCCATGGCGCTCGGCAACGCCATGGAATGGTTCGACTTCGGCGTGTACAGCTACATCGCCGTCACGCTCGGCCAGGTGTTCTTCCCGTCGAGCAATCCATCGGCGCAGCTGATCGCCACCTTCGGCACGTTCGCGGCTGCGTTCCTCGTGCGCCCGATCGGCGGCATGGTGTTCGGGCCCCTCGGCGACCGCATCGGCCGCCAGCGTGTGCTCGCGATGACGATGATCATGATGGCGTGCGGCACCTTCGCAATCGGCGTGATCCCGTCGTACCACTCGATCGGCATCGCCGCGCCCGTGCTCCTGCTCGTGGCGCGCCTGATTCAGGGCTTTTCGACAGGCGGCGAATACGGCGGCGCGGCGACCTTCATCGCCGAATTCGCCACCGACAAGCGCCGCGGCTTCATGGGCAGCTTCCTCGAGTTCGGCACGCTGATCGGCTACGTGTTCGGCGCGGGCACGGTCGCGGTGCTGACCGCCGTGCTCCCGCACGAGGCGCTCCTCGACTGGGGCTGGCGCGTGCCGTTCCTCGTTGCGGGCCCGCTCGGCCTCGTTGGCCTCTACATCCGCACGAAACTCGAGGAAACGCCTGCGTTCAAGCGCGAAGCGCAACTGCGCGAAGCCGAAGAGCACGCGCGCCCGAAGCTCACGATGCGCACGCTGCTCACGCAGCACCTGCGCCCCTTCCTGCTGTGCGTGGGTCTCGTGCTGATCTTCAACGTGACCGACTACATGGCGCTCTCGTACCTGCCGAGCTACCTCTCGGCCACGCTGCACTTCAACGAGACGCACGGCCTCTTCCTCGTGCTGATCGTGATGGTGCTGATGATGCCGATGACACTCGCGTTCGGCCGCCTGTCCGACGCCATCGGCCGCAAACCGGTGATGCTCGCGGGCTGCGTGGGCCTGATCCTGCTCTCGATCCCGTCGCTCATGCTGATCCAGACGGGCACCCTCGTGCCGGTATTCTTCGGTCTCCTGATTCTCGGCGCGCTGCTCTCGTGCTTCACGGGCGTGATGCCCTCGGCGCTACCGGCGCTGTTCCCGACCGCGATCCGCTATGGGGCGCTCGCCATCGGCTTCAACGTCTCGGTGTCGCTGTTCGGCGGAACGACGCCGCTCGTGGCGGCATGGCTTGTCGAGCACACGCAGAACCTGATGATGCCCGCGTACTACCTGATGGGCGCGGCGGTGATCGGCATCATTTCGGTGTTGGCGCTGCATGAAACGGCGCGCCGTCCGCTGCCGGGTTCGGCGCCGAGCGTGAGCACCAGGGCAGAAGCGCATGCGGTACTGCGCGGCGTGCGTCTCGCGCGCGAACTCGACGACGACTACGCCGTCGCCAACGCCGTGCGCGCGTAATACACGTCGCTCCCGTTTCGCCTGCGTCGAAAGGCCAGCCTCGCGCTGGCCTTTTTTACGCGCGCACGCTGCGCTATTCGACGAGTCTGCTGTGCTCGACTTGCAGCGTGCCGTTCTCTGCGATCGTCAACATCGCGGCCGTAATGGGCAGCTTGAAACGCCGTGGGCCCGCGCTGCCGGGATTCACGTACAGCACGCCCTCGCGCGTTTCGAGCGAGGGCTTGTGCGAATGCCCGCTCACCACGACGGCAATGCCCTCGGCGACGGGATCGCCGCGCAGGTCGGGCAACTCGTGTACCACGGCGAGCCGCACACCGCCCACTTCGAGCGTGGTCTGCACGGGCAGGGACTCGGCCCAGGCGCCGCGATCGTTGTTGCCGCGCACGACCGTCAACGGCGCGATGGCCGCGAGCGTGTCGAGCACGGACGGCTCGCAAATGTCGCCCGCGTGCACGATGGCATGCGAGCCCACGAGGAAAGCGAGAAGCTCGGGACGCAGCAGATTGTGCGTATCGGAAACCAGCGCGACGCGCAGCGGCGATTTCGTGGGCATGGTGTTTCGGTTCGGTCCAGCGAAGATGTGAAGGAGTTGGATGGGATTATCGTTCACGCCTTGAGCGCTCTGATCCTCGTCGGCAAACTTGCGCCGCGCGCGCCACTTCGCTTACTCGCCGGCACCACGCTCCTCGCCCTGCGCGCTGAAATACACCGCCAGCCACACGCTCGGGACGGTCGGATCGGTCCACGCCACGCGGTGCCTGCAGTGCGCCGGAAGATGCACGTAGTCGCCGGGCAGCAGACGCCGCGCCGGCTCGCCGGCTTCCTCGAACTCCAACGTCGCGGCGCCAGATAGCAGCACCACCCATTCCTCGCGTGCGTCGTCGTACCAGAAGCCGGGCGGGCTCGCCTGCCCGGTCGAGACGATGCGCTCGACCAGCACCCCGCCGCACGCTACGAGCGTATCGAACCGCTCGCCGGTGGCATCGCGGACGATGCCTGCATAGAGATTGCCGAATGTGGCAGGCGCTGGCTCGTTCATTTGCGCGCTTGTTTATGTCTACGTTTGTGTGTTCATCTGCGCGCTCATGCAAGCGGCTTCAGGCCATCGAACAGCGTCGGCACCAGTTCGCTCACCGTCGGGTGCACGTGTATCGCGTATTGCAGTGTCGTGTAGGGCGCGTCGGCCGTCATCGTGTCGATGAACGTGTGAATGGCCTCGTCGCCCGCGATGCCGAATATTGCCGCGCCGAGGATGCGCTTCGTCTGCGCATCCACCATCGCCTTCATGAAGCCGTCGGTCTCGCCACGCTCACGCGCGCGGCCTACGCGCGACATCGGCATCTTCGCGATGAGCGCGGGCTTGCCGCGCTCGCGCCCTTCGCGTTCGCTCAGGCCCACGCGCGCGAGCGGCGGATCGACGAACACCGCGTAGGCGGGAATGCGCGTATTGGCGCTGCGCTGCGCGCCGTCCAGCAGATTCGCAGCGACGATCTGGAAGTCGTCGTATGAAGTGTGCGTGAATGCGCCGCGGCCATTCACGTCGCCGAGTGCCCAGATGCCCTCCGTGCGCGTGCGCAATTGACCGTCGACCGCAATGAGGCCGTGCACATCGCACTCGATACCCGCTGCCCTGCCGAAGCGGCGGAACATCTGCGCGAATTCGAGCGCCACGTAGCTGCCGCCGCAGATCGCCAGATGCTCAGGCAACTGCTCGAGCGCGAGCAGCGTCGAATTGGTTTCGTAGCGGATCGTGTCGAGCCCCGAAATCGCGGGAATTTGCGCGCGCGTGCCGGTATTGATGAAGATCTCGGGCGCTTCGAGATCGAGCTGCGAGCCGTCGCGGGCCGCCGCGCCCGTGAAGCGGGCGTGGCCCTGCAGCACCGTGACGTTCGGCGTGTTGCGCAGCCAGCGCTCGACGCCTTCGCGCGAGGCGCCGATGATGCGCTCCTTGCGCGCCTTCACGAACGCGAGATCGACGCGCACATCGGCCGCGCTCGTAGTCCCTGCGCTCGTGGCCGCTATGCCCGTTGCGGCTGCCTGCACGCCGTCGCCTATCCGCACGCCGTAGTCCGCGGCGTGACGCGCGACGTGCGCGGCGCGCGCGCAGGCGACGTGGGCCATGGTCGGCGTACAACCGACGTTCACGCAGGTCCCGCCGAAAGACGCACGCTCGATCACCGCCGTATTGCGCCCGCTCTGCCCGAGCCGCACGGCGAGCGGCGGCCCGCTCTGCCCCGTGCCGATCACGATCGCATCGAACCGTTGTGCCATGCCGCTCTCCCTTGTTGCTGCAGCGAATTGAGCCGATGAGTCGCGAAATGCGAGAAACGCCACTCGCGCCATCCTACGCGCGGCGAGTGGCCGCCGCGCGTTGCACGCCGGATGCGTGACGAAGGAGAGCGAGCACGCAAAAAAAGAGCCGCCTCGCACGTCGAGGCGGCTCACAGGGTGACGTCACAACAGCAAATGGGCAATGCCGCTGCGCATCAGGGGGATCCGCGAACGCGCCGCGCGCTTGCGTCGGGCGTTCGGTCAATGCGATTTCGGTCGTGTAATCGGGGATTGGGACTGTCAGCGCATGCGAGTGCGCACGTAAGAATGGCGCAAAGCTCAGTGCACGCAATCGGTCGGCACGGATTCCGCGTGACCGGCGTTCCAGAGCTCGCGCGAGCGCTGGAACGCGGCGCGCGCACCGCGCGTCGCCACCATGAACCCGACTTGCCCCATGTTGAAGTCGACCGACACCATCAGCTGCATCAGGTCCACCATCGGCAGGACCAGCGCCGGCTGATACAACTGTCGTTCGATAAAGGATTTCATCACCGCTCCCGCTGCATGCCCCGCGTCGTCCTGACGCAGGGTCATTCAATGGTTGTCATTCTAGGAATGCAGCGGACGCTGATAAATGGGCTGTCGGCGAAGTCACTTGTCGAGAATCGCAAACAATCGATGAGATCGGCGGGAAAAATTCGGGGGGCATGGCCCTGCGTCGCGCCTGTGGTGGCCGGGCAAGGCTTCCGGCCCCTCCATGCGTGGCGCGCCGCCGCAGCGCAAGCGGTTTAGACGAGCGGTGTGGCGACGAATTCCGGCAGCGTCTCGGTGCGCGCGCCAAGCGCGGCGATCGCCGGATATCGTGCCGGATCTACGCAGCCGGGCAGGATGTGCTGATTGAAACGCCAGGCGACCGCCGTCGTGATATCGGCCTGAGTGATACGGCCCGCGCACAGCCACCCGTCGCGGCCCGCCACGAGCTGGTCGAGCACCGCCCATGCCGCGTGCATCTGGGCGTTCACGCGCTCGAACCACGGCTCATGCTGACGCTCGGCGGGACGCAGCTCGCGCTCGTAGACCTGTTGCACGGTCTTTTCCATCGCGGCCAGCGCAAAGCCGTTCACGCGCAGCGCGAACGTGCGTTCCTGCGTTTCCTCCGGCATGAGCCGCCGCGCGGCCGGTACTTTGCGGTCCAGATAGTCGAGGATGAGTGTCGAATCGATCAGCTGGGTGCCGTCGTCGTCGACGAAGGTCGGCGCCTTCACGACCGGATTGATCCGGGCAAATTCGTCGTACTGCCGAAATACCGAAATGCTGCGATGCTCGAAGGGCAGCCCGAGCACGTGCAGCGAAATCGCGACGCGGCGGACATACGGAGAGTCCATCATGCCGATCAACTGCATAGGTTCACCTCGCACAGGAAAAAGGGGTCGGGCGTCGATCTTGCAGGAAGCCCTCGCGCTTTTCAAGACGCGCCATGCGGCACGTGGCATCCAACATGGCACTAGGGCGATTTTCATTTCCAGCCAGCGAGAACGCCGGTCGCGTGGAGGTTTTTGCACGAGTGATTGTGCAAAAACACACTATGACGGTGTGCTACGCCCTCCTCACCGCTCAACGCGACTACATTCGTTAGCTGACGTCCGATCTGACGCGTCGCGGCATTGTTGCGACGCAGCGCCTCCCCCCGTGCAGAACTGCCTTTTCACAGCACCGCGCCAATCAAGGCGAAGCGGCACGCGAGGAGCAAGCAAAGGATGCCGAAGCATTACGCAGAGAGCATGAAATGGCGCTTTTGCGCGCCGCATGTGCTGCGGTGCATCGCCGGGAAACTCCTGGATTCGGACGCCGAACGGCTGAGATAGTCTCAATGCACAAGGAGACGAAATCATGAGACAAGCATTCAATGTTGGCGTCGTCATCGTCCTCGCACTCCTCCTCGCGAACCGTGCCATGACACGTGTGCAGGCTCACGAGGCTGGCTCGCTTACCTGCGCCCAGGGCTCCGAACTCGTAAAAGCCGAAGCACTCGTGCACGGCTTCGGCGAACGCGGCGCCCGCAGCCAAAGTGAAAACTTCCTGTCCTCCTGCCTCGTCTCCGGCCAGGGCCAGGTCGGCGATCTGATCGCCCACGACTGAGCCCGCTGGCAGCCCCTTCTGTGGGCGCCTTTTGGTCGTGCACCGGTATGTGCGCCGCGTGGCAGCCGGCGCGCGGTGCAATGCTCGCCTGCGCAATCGCTCGCAGGAGGCACTCCTGACCGGTAGGCCCATTCCCTTGCATCGCCCGGCGGCGGGGCGCCATAACGCTAGCCGCCGCGCTCCCCGAGGCCCGCGTGCGCGCGGGCGCGGCCACTTGCCAGCGCACCAGGCAAGCCTGGTGCCCCATTGGATGCCGCTGGGCAAGCGCGCATGCCATCGTTCTTTCCGGTTGCCAATGTCCGGGGTTGGCGGCGAGAATGCTCGCGGACCACGGAGAATCTATGAAAGGGTATGTCCTGTTGCTTGGAGTCGGCACGCTGGCGGCGTGTACATCGGTAACTGCCGTCAATTCGAGACAGGACGGGCACCTCACCGTTACGAGCCGCGCGCGCTGGGATATCGTCTCGTGGAACCACGTTCGCTCGGCTGGGCTCCACAAGGCGCAAGCCTACTGCGAGAAGCAAAAGAAGCAGATGCATGAGGTCGAGGTCCACAGCGAAGGCCTGCGCGGCGTGACGTCGCAGACAGTAGAGGTAATATTCGACTGCATTTGAAGCAGCATCCGCCTTTCCCCCTCCAGCCCCACCAGACGGGCGTTCCAGCCCGCTTCACCTCCCCCTCCCAGTCAATTGACCTGCGATAGTGCGGCAAAATGCTGTCGTTGACCCTGATATGCAAATTGCATGCTCACACTAAACTGAGGATACATTTTGTTACATTGGAGGCCGAATTCGATCATGTTGACCGTCTTCTTCATCGCCTGCCCCTTTGGTATTGCGGCTTTGTTCGGATTCGCGCGTCTGATCGATCCCTACACCGGAAAAATCAGCAATCGTTGAGTGCGCAAGCGCCTTGTTGCGCCGTCGCGCCCGACTGAGCTTTTCATGCCGCCGGTCGCCGCGGCTGCCATTGTCCTTTCCGAAGTGCGCTGGCGGCGCCCTCCGCCCGTTTCCCGCCTCGCAGTCGTGTGAGTTTGAACTGAATCCGTAGCACCATTGAAAAACCCGCGAAGCGTCGCGCTATCGCGGGTTTCAGGACTTCAGCCGTATTCGCTGGAACAACTGGTGCCGGGGACCGGACTCGAACCGGCAAGCCGTAAGGCGGCGGATTTTCGTCACACCACGTCTTTCGACGCCACGTGCCCTCGCATGGGCGCGCGTTCGTGCGCTGGACTATGCCTTCGCCGTCGCTGCACGCTGCGTT
>NZ_DATJWR010000197.1:0-13277 GCF_035501035.1 Paraburkholderia sp. | reverse complement strand
GAGATCTATGACCAGGCGCGCGCCTTCATGGATATCGTGATGCCGGACAATGTCAACAAGGTGAAGCGGTACCACGACGACGTGCCGCTCTTCTCGCGCTTCCAGATCGAGCACCAGATCGAGACGGCGTACTCGCGCACGGTGCCCCTGCCTTCGGGCGGCGCAATCGTGATCGACCACACCGAGGCGCTCGTCGCCATCGACGTGAACTCGGCGCGCGCCACCAAGGGCGCCGACATCGAGGAAACCGCCGCGCGCACCAACCTCGAAGCCGCCGACGAAGTCGCGCGCCAGCTGCGTCTGCGCGACCTGGGCGGCTTGATCGTGATCGACTTCATCGACATGGAGTCGGCCAAGAGCCAGCGTGAAGTCGAGCAGCGCCTGAAGGACGCGCTGCGCCACGACCGCGCGCGCGTGCAGATGGGCAAGATTTCGCGCTTCGGCCTGATGGAGCTTTCGCGCCAGCGCCTGCGCCCCGCCCTCTCCGAAGGTAGCCACGTCACCTGCCCGCGCTGTAACGGCACGGGCCACATCCGCGACACGGAATCGTCGGCGCTTCAGGTCCTGCGCATCATCCAGGAAGAGGCGATGAAGGAGCACACCGCGGCGATCCACTGCCAGGTGCCGGTCGAAGTGACCGCCTTCCTGCTCAACGAGAAGCGCGCGGAGATCAACAAGATCGAGTCGCGCTTCAAGGTCGGCGTCGTCCTGATTCCGAACAAGCACCTCGAAACGCCGCACTACAAGCTCGAGCGCCTGCGTCACGACGACGCGCGCCTCGACGACCCGCGCGCCTCGTGGAAGATGGCCGAGGAAGCGGCACGCGAGCTCGAGTCGGAAACCGGCTACAGCAAGCGCACCGCCGAAGCCAAACCCAAGCAGGAAGCCGCGGTGAAGGGCATCACGCCGGCGAGTCCGGCACCGTCCGCACCGGTCAAGGCCGCCGAGGCCGCTCCCGTGGCGGCGCAAGTGGCCGTCACGCCCGCGGGCGGCGGCTTCTTCGGCTGGATCAAGCGCCTGTTCGGCGGCGCGCCGGCCTCGGCCCCCGCACCTGCGCCGGCCGCGCAACCCGAAAAGGCCACCCGTCCGGCACGCGAAGCACGCGCCGAGCGCGGTGAAAAGGCCGGCGGCGAGCGCAACCGCAATCGCCGCACCGGCGGCCGCGACGCGGCAGGCCGCGGCGACGGCGCGGGCGCAGTTGGCGCGCGCACCGGCCAGCCGGCCGGCCGTCGCGAAGATCGTGAGCCGCGCGAGCCGCGTGAAGCACGCGAAGGCCGCGGCGCCCGCGAACAGCGCGAGCCGCGTGAAACACGTGAAGCGCGGGAACCGCGCGAAGCACGTGAACCGCGCGAGCAACGTGAACCGCGTGAGGTGCGCGCCGAGCGCGAACAGCGCATCGAGCGCGTCGAGCGTGGTCACGACCGCAGCGAGGTGAGCACGGAAGCAGGTGCCGCACGCGGTGAACGCCAGGAACGCGGCGAGCGCCGTGAGCGTGGCGAACGCGGCGAACGTGCCGAACAGCGCCGCCGCCCGCAGGCCGAGGCAGCCGAAGCCCAGGAAGCGCGTCTCGAAGCCGCATCGACGGAAATCGAAGGCGTCGATGCACCGCAGGCAGAACTGTCCGAAGGCGCAAGCCTGGGCGCCGAGGAAGACGGTGCACCGCGTGAGGGCGAAGAGCGCCGCCGCCGCCGCCGCGGCCGCCGTGGCGGTCGTCGCGAGCGCGAAGCAGAAGCTACGGCGGGCCTGACGTCGGGCGAGCAAGCGCCGGAAACCGGCGAAGAAACCGCACCGGCACAACCGGCAATCGAGCAGCCGGCCGTTGCGGCTCACGTGCATGCGACGCCGGTCGAGGAAGCGCGTGCCGAGGCGGTTGTGGAAACCGCCGTCGTGACCGCGACGCCGGCCGCAGCCGCTGTCGCCGAAGCCGGGCAAGTGCCCGCCGCCGCAGTGACGGCCACGCACGTCGAGACCGTAGCACCCGAGGCTGCGCAAACGCCGGCAACTCCGGTCGAGCCGGCTGCGGCGCCCGCCGAAGTCGCACCGGTAGCTGCTGAAGCCGCACCCGTAGCCGAGCAGCCTAAGGCTGAAGAACCGGCTGCGCCTGCCGCACCGGTCGAAGCTGCTGCACCGGCGGCTCCGGTCGAGCCGCTCCAGGCCGAAGCCCTGCCCGTTGCGCGTGAAGACCGCGTCGAAGCGCCGCAGCCCGTTGAGCCGGTGGTAGCGCCCGTGGCGCAACCCGAGCCTGTACAGGCGGCCGTCGCGGTTGCCGAGCCGGTCGCACAGCCGCGCCCGGCTCAAGCTACGGCGAGCGTCGCCGTCTCGGCCGATGCGCTGCGTCCGATGCTGGAATCGGCGGGCCTCGTCTGGGTCAACACCGACGCCGACAAGCTGCACGCCGCCCAGCAAGCCGCCGCGCAGGTGGTGAAACCCGCGCGCGCGCCGCGCGAACGCAAGGCGCTGCCGCCGGTCGACGGCACGCCGATGCAGCAGGTCGAAACGACTCGCCAGCCGTAAGCCCCGCTTGCGCGACTGGCCGCGCCGGGCCCGCAAGCCCGGCGCCGCCCCACGAAGCCCACCGTTCCCGGTGGGCTTTTTTTTGATATATCAGCGTTCTCCCTTGTCGGTAAGGGACTGCCGGTTCGGCTAGAATCGAACCAACGCGAGAACGAAGAAACCATGTCCCGACGCATCATTCCTGTTGCCGATGTCCGGTCGCTGCCGCCCAAACCGGCCGCTGGAGCGGCGCGCGCGCCGTCCGGCGAGGTCTTCGACACGCTTGCAAGACCGCTGCGCGACCTGCGCATCTCGGTCACCGACCGCTGCAACTTCCGCTGTGTGTACTGCATGCCGCGCGCGGTGTTCGACAAGGACTACCCGTTCCTGCCGCATTCCGCCCTGCTCTCGCTCGAAGAAATCGAGCGGCTCGCGCAGCTTTTCGTCGCGCAAGGCGTCACCAAGATCCGGCTGACGGGCGGCGAGCCGCTGCTGCGCAAGAACATCGAATTCCTGATCGAGCGCCTCGCGGTGCTGCGCACGCCCGCGGGCGAGCCGCTCGACATTACGCTCACCACCAATGGCTCGCTGCTCGCCCGCAAGGCGCGCGCCTTGCGCGACGCGGGCCTCACCCGCGTGACCGTGAGCCTCGACGCCCTCGACGACGCGCTCTTTCGCCGCATGAACGACGCCGACTTCGCCGTTGCCGACGTGCTCGACGGCATCGCCGCCGCGCAGGCCGTGGGTCTCGCGCCGCTCAAGGTCAACATGGTCGTCAAGCGCGGCACGAACGACAGCGAAATCGTGCCACTCGCGCGGCATTTCCGCGGCACGAACGTGACGCTGCGCTTTATCGAGTACATGGATGTCGGCACTTCGAACGGCTGGAACATGACCGAAGTGCTGCCCTCGGCCGAGGTCGTCGCGCGCATCGCCGAGCACTGGCCCCTCGTGCCGCTCGAGCCGCACAGCGCAGCCGAAACGGCGCAGCGCTGGGGCTATGCGGACGGCGCCGGCGAGATCGGCGCGATTTCGAGCGTGACGCGCGCATTCTGCGGCGACTGCACGCGCGCGCGCCTCTCGACCGAAGGCAAGCTGTATCTGTGCCTCTTTGCCTCGATGGGCTATGACCTGCGTGCGCTCCTGCGCAACGGCGCCAGCGACGAGGCGATCAGCGGGTCGATTGCGCAGATCTGGGAAGGCCGCGCGGACCGCTACTCGCAACTGCGCGGCAGTGCGCAAGCGCCGGGCTCCGCCGACGAGCCCCGCATCGAAATGTCCTACATTGGCGGCTAGAAAGCCAATCCGGCCGATGAGCGCCAGCACCATTCCCACCGGATCGATCACCGGCCTCGTGCTCGCGGGCGGCCGTGGCCAGCGCATGGGCGGCGCGGACAAGGGCCTGCAGATGCTGCATGGCACGCCGCTCGCGGCCCATGTCCTCGCGCGTCTCGCGCCGCAGGTGGGCGCGCTTGCGATCAGCGCGAACCGCAATCGCGAGGCCTACGCAGCGCTCGGCGCGCCATGGCACGCAAGCATACTCGGCGACACGCTGCCCGATTTCCCCGGCCCGCTCGCGGGACTGCTTGCGGGGCTGCTCGCGGCGCGTACCGAGTGGCTGCTCACTGCGCCCTGCGACTCGCCCTGGCTGCCAGCCGACCTCGCCGCGCGCCTCGGCAATGCGGCGCTCGCGCAACGCGCCGACATCGTGACCGCGACCACGACGAATGCCGAAGGTGTCGTCTCGCTGCATCCCGTATTCGCGCTCGTGCGCACCTCGCTCGCCGGCGACCTCGCCGCTTTCCTCGAAGCGGGCGAACGCAAGGTCCGTGCGTGGTACGCGCGCCACACGGCGGCCGAAGTCGCCTTTGCCGATGAACACGCGTTTTACAATATCAATTCCTTACAGGAACTGGCCGAACTCGAACGCGCCTGAATTGCAATCGGGCGGCGCCCGGCCAGCCGCCGTCCCCGGCACACGGCCGGCACGCCCGCCAGGACGATCGCCGCACACACCGTGCGGATGCGACGCTTCCCCACTCGATGACCACGCTTAATCACCTCTCCGGTAACGCCGGGTGTATCGGCCAGTACGATCCGCAAGCTTTGCCCTTGAGCGCCGCGCAGGCCATCGTGCTGCAGTGGGTGACGCCGCTCGCGGCTAGCGAACGGGTGTCGCTGCGCGAGGCGCTCGCGCGCGTGCTGGCCGAAGACGTGATTTCGCCGATCGACGTTCCGGCCCACAACAACTCCGCGATGGACGGCTACGCGTTCGACGGCGCGGCGCTGGCCACGGCCACCACTGCCGGCCGGCTGACGCTCACGGTCTGCGGCAAGGCGTTCGCAGGCCACCCCTACACGGGCGAAGTCGCCGAGGGTACGTGCGTGCGCATCATGACCGGCGCGCCGATGCCCGCAGGTTGCGACACCGTCGTGCCGCAGGAGCGCGTTGCAGTTCAGGGCGAAGCGGTCACCTTCGAACCGGGCGCCGTTGCGCGCGGCGCGAACGCGCGGCGCAAAGGCGAAGACCTCGCGCGCGGCGGCGTGGCCCTCGCAGCCGGCCGTGTGCTGCACGCGTGCGACATCGGCCTCCTGGCTTCGCTCGGCCTCGTCGAGGCGAGCGTCAAGCAACGCCTGCGCGTGGCCTACTTCTCGACCGGCGACGAACTGCGCTCGCCGGGCGAACCACTCGAGCCAGGCTGCATCTACGACAGCAACCGCTACGCGCTCGGCGCCATGCTGCACCGGCTGAACGTCGAGGCAATCGACCTCGGCGTGGTGCGCGACGAACCCGAAGCCCTCGCCGCCACGCTAAAGCTGGCTGCCGAAACCGCCGATGTCGTGCTAACCTCCGGCGGCGTTTCGGTCGGCGAGGCCGATTTCACGCGCGAGCAGTTGCAAGCGCTCGGCGACGTCTCTTTCTGGGGCCTCGCCATGCGCCCGGGCCGCCCACTCGCGTTCGGCCGCATCTGGTCCGGCGGACGCCCCGGCGCGGGCCGCGCGGCGCTGCTGTTCGGCCTGCCCGGCAACCCGGTCGCGACGATGGTCTCGTTCTACCAGATCGTGCGCCCCGCGCTCATGGCGATGGCGGGCGCGAAAGCGCAGCCCGTGCCGCTCGTGCCGGCGGTGAGCGAACAGCCGATCAGGAAGCGCGCCGGCCGCACCGAGTTCCAGCGCGGCCTCGCGCGCCGCGACGCCGGCGGCCAGTGGCGCGTCGCGCCAACCGGCTCGCAGAGCTCGGGCGCGCTCAGCACGATGAGCGAGGCGAACTGCTTCATCGTGCTTGCCCACGAGGCCGGCGATCTCGATGCCGGCGACGCCGTCGACATCATGCTGTTCGATGGGCTCGTCTAGCGCGCCACCGCCTGACCGACCAACAAACGTATCCACACGTCCACCCCGACATACGGACCGACTCATATGAAAAAACAGATTTCGTTCATCGCTGCGGGCCAGACCGCCAAGGCGCTCATCCTCGTGTACCTGACCTTCAGCGTGCCGATCGTGCTGCTCGGCGTGCTCGTGGCGTTCGTGCGCTATGGGTCGGTCGAGCTTTCCACCATCTTCAGCGCGCTGCTGCTCAACGCGATCGTCGGCTTCATCCTGCTGTGGATCGCCTGCCACGCGTACAACTGGGTCGCCTCGCGCTTCGGCGGCATCGAGATCCACCTCTCCGACGTGCCGGAGGAAGCCTGATGGCCGCGACGATCCGCGCCGCGACTCCCGCCGACGTCGGCGCCGTGCACGCGCTGATGTACGAACTCGCCGAGTTCGAGAAGCTCACGCACCTGTTCACGGGCACAGCCGCCGGCCTCGCCGACGCGCTGTTCGGCACGCGACCGGCGGCCGAAGCGCTGGTGGCTGAAGATGCCGGCCGTATCGTCGGCTATGCGCTCTTCTTCCACAACTACTCGACCTTCCTGAGCCGCCGCGGCCTTTATCTCGAAGACCTCTACGTGCAGCCGTCGCAGCGCGGCACCGGCCTCGGCACCGCGATGCTGCGCGCGCTCGCAGCGATTGCCGTCGAACGCGGCTGCGCCCGCTTCGAATGGACCGTGCTCGACTGGAACAAGCCGGCCATCGGCTTTTACGAGAAGCTCGGCGCGAGCGTGCTGCCCGACTGGCGCGTCGTGCGCATGACCGGCGAGGCGCTCGAAAAACTCGCCGCGCCCGCCGAACCGGCGATCGGGTAAGCGTCAAAGCACCGCCTCGAATGCAAACGGGCCGCCTGCATCATCTGCAGGCGGCCCGTTGTTCTTTGGCGTGGAAGCGCTGTTCGGGCGACGTGTGCGTGATGTCACTCGTCGCCGAGTCCCGCTTCACCGCCTGATTCACCATTGCGCAAAGCATCGCCGAGCAGGTTCGCCGCCGCCTCGCCCGGCAGCGCCTCCACGTCGCGCAGCTTGCGGTTCATCGCGCGCGTGCGCACTTCCGCGGCTTCGATCGAGCGCGTCACCGTTTCGAGCTGCGACTTCGTGCGCGCAAGGACGTCGCCGAACTTGCCGAACTCCGTCTTCACCGCGCCCAGCACCTGCCAGACTTCGCTCGAGCGGCGCTCGATCGCGAGCGTGCGAAAACCCATCTGCAGGCTGTTGAGCAGTGCCGTGAGCGTGGTCGGCCCTGCCACGCTCACGCGGTAATCGCGCTGCAGCAGGTCAGTGAGGCCCGGGCGGCGCAGGATTTCCGCGTAAAGCCCTTCGGTCGGCAGGAAAAGCAGTGCGAAATCGGTCGTATGCGGCGGCGCGACGTACTTCTCGGCGATCGTGCGCGCCTCCGCGCGAATGCGCAGTTCGAGCGAGCGCCCCGCCTCCTCGATCGCGACGACGTCCGCGCGCTCCTGTGCGTCGATCAAGCGCTCGTAATCCTCGCGAGGGAATTTGGCGTCGATCGGCAGCCAGACGGGCTCGCTCTCAGCCGCACCTGTGATTCCGCGCCCCGGAAGGCGAATCGCGAACTCCACGCGCTCGCTGCTCCTGGGCACCGTCGCAACATTCTTCGCGTACTGCTCGGGCGTGAGCATCTGTTCGAGCAGCGCTTCGAGCTGCACCTCGCCCCACGTGCCGCGCGTCTTCACGTTGGTCAGCACCTTCTTCAGGTCGCCGACGCCCGCCGCGAGTGTCTGCATCTCGCCGAGCCCGCGATGCACCTGTTCGAGCCGGTCGGAGACGAGCTTGAACGATTCGCCGAGGCGCTGTTCGAGCGTCGCATGCAGCTTCTCGTCGACGGTGCGGCGCATTTCCTCGAGCTTCGCGGCATTGTTCGCTTCGATGTCCTTCAGACGTTGCTCGAGCGTCGCGCGTACTTCGGCGAAGCGCCGGTCGTTGACCTCGGTGAGCTGCGCGAGTTGCTGGGTGAGCAACGCGCCGAAGTGGCGCAGCGCGGCGCCCTGCTCGTCGCGCGCCTGCTGGGCCTGCTGATGCAGGCTCTGGCGCACGGCGTCGAGCTGTTGCGCGTTCGTCTGCGTGAGCTTGACGAGTTGCTGCGCGAAGCCGTCGATCTGGCTGTTCTGCACCGTCGCGATGCTCGTGAGCTGCGCCGCGAGCGCCTGCTGCACCTGCGCGAAGCCGCCGCCGAATTCGCTGCGCGACGCCTGCGCCGTGCGCGCGATCTCGCTGCGCAGTTCGCGCTCGATGCGCTCGGCCGTGCGCGCCTGCGTGTCGGTCGCTGCGGCAACGCGATCGCTCAGTTGATCGAGCGCGTCGAGCGTCGCCTCGGCTTCGCCTGCGTCATGGCTGTGACGAGCCCGCAGCAACGCCACGAGCATCGCGACAAATGCGATCGCCAGCGCCAGAAGCGCCAGCGACATGCCTGCAAGCGGACTCATGTACGCGCTTTCCCCAGCACTGCCGGGTTGATCGGATTGGGCGGCTGCCCCGCTCGCGGGCCCTCGCCGAGCGCGGCGATCAGGTTCTCGGCTGCGAGGTTCGCCATCGCGCGGCGCGTGGCTTCGCTCGCGCTCGCGATGTGCGGCGTGAGCACGACGTTCTCCACTTCGAGCAGCGCCGGATGCACGCGTGGCTCGCCCTCGAACACGTCGAGCCCCGCCGCCGCGATCTGGCGCGTGCGCAGCGCCTCGGCGAGCGCGGCGTCGTCGACGATGCCGCCGCGCGCGATGTTCGTGAGCGTCGCGGTGCGCTTCATCAGCGCGAGTTCGGCGGCGCCGATCGTGTGGTGATTCCCGGCCGTGTAGGGCAGCACGAGCACGACGTGATCGGCCTGCTTGAGCAGGTCGTCCTTCGAGAGATATTCGGCGTTCAGCTCGGCCTCGATCTCAGGCGCGACACGCGAACGATTGTGATAGACCACGCGCATGTTGAAGCCGCGCGCGCGACGCGCGAGCGCCTGGCCGATGCGGCCCATGCCGATCACGCCGAGCGTCGCGCCATAGATATCCGAGCCGAGGAACATGTCGAATGACCACTTGTCCCACTTGCCCGCGCGCAGGAAGTGCTCGGATTCCGCCACGCGGCGCGCGGCCGCCATCATCAGCGCCCAGCCGAAGTCGGCCGTGGTTTCGTTGAGCACGTCGGGCGTGTTGGTGCCGAGCACGTTGGCTGCGTTGAACGCGGCCATGTCGAAGTTGTTGTAGCCCACGGCCATGTTCGACACCACGCGCAGTCGCGGCGCGGCTGCGAGCGCCGCCGCGCCGATGGGGTCGCCCGCGGTGAGCGCGCCGTCCTTGTCGGCAAGACGCTCATGCAGCGCCTCCGGCGAAAGCGCCTCGCCGTTGTTCCAGTCCACGTCGAAATACTGCTTGAGCCGATCGATCACGTCGGGAAAGATCGGGCGCGCCACGAGAATCTTTTGCATCGTTGCTCTCCACACTTCGGTCGTTCTGTCCGGTTGTCCGCCATTGTTGCGCGCGACGGGGCGCGCGGGAAAGTCTTGCGACGATCTTGCAGCTAGAGGAAAAAAAGCCAGGTGGCCGCGAGAAAGACCGGCACGAGCACCACGCCCGACCAGCCAAGATAGCCGAAGAAACCCGGCATGCGCACGCCGCGCGATTGGGCGATCGCCTTCACCATGAAATTCGGCGCGTTGCCGATATAGGTGAGCGCCCCCATCCACACCGCGCCCGCCGAAATCGCAGCGAGCGTTTTCGCGCCCTCGGACATGAGCGTATCGGCGTCGCCGCCCGCGAGATTGAAGAACACAAGATAAGTGGGCGCGTTGTCGAGAAACGACGACAAGAGACCCGTCGCCCAGAAGTACAACGCTTCGTTGGGGCGGCCCGGCGCGTCGTTCACCAACTGGATCAGGGGGGCGAACGCGCCTGCCTCCCCCGCGCGCAGCATCGCGATGACGGGCGTGATCGTCATGAAGATGCCCGCGAAGAGCTTGGCCACCTCGACGATCGGCGCCCACTCGAAGCCGTTGTCGGCGCGCGCCCTGCGCGACGTGAAGTAAAGCGAGACCAGTGCGAGCGCAACGAGGCCCACGTCGCGCACGAGGTTTTGCAACTGCACGTGGGCGCTCGCGACTTCGAAGCTGATGCCCGGCCGCCACAAGCCGCTCATCAGCACGAGTGCGACGAGCAGCGCCAGCAGCACGAAGTTGGCCTTGCCGCCGACATAAAGCTCGCCCGTATCCGGCGTCGGGTCGAGAAAGGCGGGACGCGCTTCGCCGGCGCGGCGAAAAAACCAGCTGTCGACCGCGTAGAACAGCGCGAGCAGCACGCCGCAGACGAACAGCGAAGGCCATGCGAGATGCTTTGCAGTCCAGAGGAATTCCACGCCGTTCAGAAAGCCGAGAAAGAGCGGCGGGTCGCCGAGCGGCGTGAGCAGGCCGCCCGCGTTTGCGACGAGAAAGATGAAGAACACGACCACGTGCACGTTGTGGCGCCGGTTGTCGTTTGCGCGCAGGAGCGGCCGGATCAGCAGCATCGCGGCGCCGGTCGTCCCCATCACGCTCGCGAGCACGGTGCCGAGCGCGAGGATGACCGTGTTCGTGCGCGGCGAGCCGTGCAGATTGCCGTACACGCAGATGCCGCCCGCGATCGTGTAGAGCGAACCTAGCAGGACGATGAACGGCAGATATTCGTCGACGATGGCGTGCACGAAGAGCGGATACGTCGCGCCGGGACCGTGAGCTGCCGCGAACGGCAGCAGGAACGCGAGCGCCCACGCCGCCGAGATCTTGCCGAAGTGGCGATGCCAGAACGAGGCCGCGAGCATCGGGAAGAACGCGATCGAGAGCAGCATGCCGCCGAACGGCAGCGCCCAGATGGCGCCGAGCGCCGCGCCGTCGAAAGCCGCCGCGTGAGCGTTCGTGCTGGTCAAGAGCAGCGCTGTGACGGCCGCTGCTGCGCATGTTCGGACCGCGCAGCCAGTCTTGCGAAAGTCACGCGCCATGCACGACGACGACATGCACGCGATACGGTCCGTGCGCGCCGAGAATGATGGTTTGCTCGATGTCGCCGGTGCGCGAGGGCCCCGAGACGAAGTTGACCGCGCGCGGCAGCTCGCCGCGTTCGTCGCGCATGAGTGCGAAGGCGTCTTCGTGGCCCGCCACGATGCGCGAGGCAGGCACGACGGCAATGTGCGTTTCGGGCAAGAGCGCGCCCGAGGCCCAGGTTTGCGGGCTGGAAAGCAGCACTAGCGTGCCGGTCTCGGCCGTGGCGCAAAAGCACCCCGTGAGGCCCACGAGATCGCGATCCTCGGGCTTGCGGAATTGCACGGCGAGCCCCGCGCCGGCCCAGTCGAGCGCCTCGAGCGTTTGCCACGCGACGGCCTGCATCGGCAGGTTGCGCTCGGCGAGATAGCGTTGCGCGGCGGCGGGTACGTCGGCGAGCTGCTGCACTTCTTCGACGGTGCTCGACATCTTGCGCGCCTCGTCGACGAAACGCGCGACGAGATCGCCTTCGAGCGGCGGACGCGGCCCTTCGGGATGGCGTGCCAGGTAATCGGCAACGGCTTCCCGCTCGTGCGCCGCGGGCGTGGCCTCGCGTCCCTGCGCTGCGCGAATGCGCGCGAGTATGCTGCGGCGGGCGGCCGTCGTGTCCATGAACGTCCTCTGCAGATGAAGATTGGCGACGCGCCGATTATACCGGCGCGCTACCCCGCATTTCGCGCGCCCGATGCATTTTCAGACGCGGCGCCCGCTCGCGTGACGAGCCGTCGTTACTTGCCCGCGCACTCTTCTTCCGTGGGCTGCTCGATGCCGAACACCTGCCGCAGATACGCGAGATACGCCTTGTCTTCGCACATGTTCTTGCCCGGCGAATCGGAGAGCTTGGCGACGGGCTGGCCGTTGCAGCGAACCATCTTGATGACGATCTGCAGCGGCTGATAGCCGAGGTCGTTGGTGAGGTTCGTGCCGACGCCGAACGCGAGACGGCAGCGCCCGCGAAAGCGCTCGTAGAGACTCAGAACCTTGGGAATGTCGAGCGCGTCCGAAAAGATCATGGTCTTCGTGCGCGGGTCGCAGCGATTGTCCTCGTAGTGCTTGAGCAGGCGCTCGCCCCAGTCGAACGGATCGCCCGAATCGTGGCGCGCGCCGTCGAAGAGCTTGCAGAAGTACATGTCGAAGTCGCGCAGGAACGCCTGCATGCCGTAGACATCGGAAAGCGCGATGCCGAGGTCGCCGCGATACTCCTTCGCCCACTTCTCGAAGCCGTAGATCTGCGAGTCGCGCAGACGCGGCCCGAGCGCCTGGCACGCCTGCAGGTACTCGTGCGCCATCGTGCCGAGCGGCGTGAGGTTGTGCTTCATCGCGTAGTACACGTTGCTCGTGCCCGTGAACTGCTCGCCGAGGTCTTCCTTGAGCGTGAGGATCACCTCCTCGTGCCAGCGCTTCGAAAAGCGGCGACGTGTGCCGTAGTCGGCGATCTTGCAATCGGCGAATTCGGGCTTCGCGCCGAGCAGCTCGATCTTGTGGCGCAGGCGCTCGCGCCCTTCCTCGTACTGCGGATGGTGCTGCGTGTTGCGGAAGTAGACCTCGTTGACGATGGCGAGCACCGGAATTTCGAAGAGGATCGTGTGCAGCCACGGCCCCTTGATCTCGATGTCGATCTCGCCGTTGCCCTTCGGAGACGGCGTGATCGAAATGTACTTTTCGTTCAGGTGAAAGAGCGCGAGGAAGTCGATGAAGTCGCTCTTGATGAAGCGCATCTTGCGCAGGTACTCGAGTTCGGGCTCGGCGAAGCGCAGCCTGCAGAGCTTCTGGACCTCGCTCCTGATTTCGTCGACGTAGGGGACGAGATCGACGTTCGGCGTACGGCAGCGGAAGCGGTACTCCACATTGGCCGCGGGGAAATGATGCAGCACCACCTGCATCATCGTGAATTTGTACAGATCGGTATCGAGCAGCGAAGTAATGATCATGATGGGCCAGCCGGACTGCAAACGGAGGACGCGAGGCAAGCCGGAGACCGGAGCGCGCCGCGGCGTGCAGGCCTTGCGGCGTCTCCAGACCGGCGCTCGCCAGCGGTGCGCCCATGTTACCCCAATGCCCGTGCGCCCCGTGTGTGCGCCGGCAGGTTCCCCCGCGCGCAAGGGGTAATCGGCGCGAGATCGCCCTGCCCCCTGAACGACATAAACTAATCACGAAACGATCTAAGGACCGCTGCGGGCGTCTGGGTGGGGAAATTCCTCATCAGTTACAATAATGGTTTTGGCGATCAGCCATCCCCCGATACGAAAAGCTTGCAGGAGTTGCCTGAATGACTCACGTTGTGACCGAAAGCTGCATCAAGTGCCGCTATACCGACTGCGTCGATGTGTGCCCGGTGGACTGCTTTCGCGAAGGTCCCAACTTCCTCGCGATCGACCCGGACGAATGCATCG
>NZ_DATJWR010000196.1:0-13579 GCF_035501035.1 Paraburkholderia sp. | reverse complement strand
CGTTTTTGACCTTCGGTGAATCCCTGGTGGCGGTTTGTGAGTTCCCGTGCGACAAAATAGCCAAATTGCGGGTTTTCCCTTAAATAGTTGTTGCGTCGCGTCAGGCGGCTGTGTATAGTGGTCCCTGTCTCCTCCATGTCTCCTCCTGATATGGATTAAGCCCGCTCACAGCAGCGGGCTTTTTTTCGTCCAGCGTCTTGTGCTTGCCCTGCATTAACCGCATGCGACGCTTCTTGCACCCATTTTCCGCCGCTTCCCACTGTTTTGCCGTCCTCATCCGATGCAGAGCGCATGTTCTGGCATCGGCGCTGCGGCCGCCGCTAGCCGCCATCCGTCCGGAGGTTCAAGATGGAGGGCCGTGCATGCCCTGGAGGACGCCATGCGGATCCAGATTCGCGAGATCGATCACGTCGTAATCCGGGCAGCCGATCCGGGCAGGATGATGCGTTTCTACTGCGACGTGCTCGGCTGCGAGCCAGAGCGCGAACAGCGCGACCTCGGGCTCGTGCAATTGCGCGCGGGGCGCTCGCTCATCGACCTGGTGACGATAGGCGGCCCGCTGGATCGCGGCGCTGGCGCACCACCCGCCGGCGCGAGCGGCAACATGGACCACCTCTGCCTGCGCGTCGAGCCGTTCGACGCCGAAGCGCTCAAAACGCACCTGACGCAACATGGCGCGCATCCCGGCGATGCCGTCGAGCGCTATGGAGCGGAGGGCCTGGGGCCATCGCTGTATCTATTCGACCCCGAAGGCAACATGGTGGAACTGAAGGGGCCGCCGCGTACGTGAATCGCGTGAATTGCCACGGCGCGCGCTACGCGCTCAGACGTTTTCGGGCGCCTTGAATACGCTCCATTCGACCGCGACCGGCTCGGCGCTCGCATTGCCGATCCACGCCGCGCGGTCCTGAACCGTGCACTGCAGACGCATGGTGCGCTCGGCCAGCGCGCCGAGCGCTGCCGCCACGCCCTCGCCCAGCGACCATACCGTGACGTTGCGCAGACGCTCGACCTTGTTGCGCACGCCTTGCCACCAGATGTCGGAAGTGCGCCCGCCGTAGGCGATCACGATGACTTCGCCGGCGCGACCGCTTGCCTTCGCGATGCGGCGCTCGTCGGGCTGGCCGACCTCGATCCACGTTTCGATCGCGCCCGTATAGTCCTTGCACCAGAGGTCGGGTTCGTCGGTGTCGGAGAGCCCCTTGCAGAATTCGAGGCGCTCACCGGCGAACAACGCGAACGCGGCGATGCGGACCATCATGCGGTCGTCGGTTTCGGACGGATGGCGCGCGATCGTGAGCGCATGGTCGGCGTAGTAGTGCCGGTCCATGTCCGCGATCTGCAGTTCTGCCTTGTAGATGGTCGATTTCAGTGCCATGCCGAATTCCGGACGCGCAAAAGCCGCACATGATAGCGAAGTTTGGAGCAAGCCACGTGCCAGCGGCACGAGCGAGCGCGCTGCGCCCGCGGCAATGCTACGCGCGGCGCAATGCGGATGGTCTGACGCGAAAATGACGGGGGTTTGACAGCGGCGCGCGGCGAATCACCGCCACGTGTGGCCGGCAATGCAGGCGCCCAACGCGCGAGCGTCGGGCGATGTTGCGAGGGGCGTATCGGCGCTTGCGGGCACGCACGCAGGCCGCGCGTGCGCAGGTGCCCTTCGGCGAATGCGGTGGCGCGTTACTGCTTGATGAAGCGGTCGGTGGTCCAGAGGCCCTGCTCGTCGGTGTTGGCCGCGTTGACGAATTCGACGTCGTGACCCACCACCTGCACCACGCGGAACGACTGGTTGTCCGGTGTGGAGAGGCACTGGAATCCGGTGAAATATTCCTGCATCTGCTGGCGCTCGCCGGCCTGCTCGTGCAGCGCGACCGCGTCGAGCTTGTCCTTCGAAAGACAGCCGTACGAGCCGGGCTTGAACTGCACCGTCTGCTGCGGCTTGACGGCCACCTCCTGAGCTTGCACGGCAGCGGCGCAAACGAGGCTCGCCGCCAGGACGACCATACCGGATAGCATTTTCATGTTTTGCCTCCTGCGGGTTTTTACTCAGGTTAGCTATGTATTTAACTCTCACGCCGAACCCGCGTTTTTAAAAATAGAAAAGCGCTCAAAGACTGCAAGCTCGGCTTGTGTGCAAACGCAGCAGCGACGGATTGTCGCGGTCTGGCGTCGAGTGCCATAACGCCGCGAGGGCTGGCGCGCAGGGGCATTGAGGAGCAGTCCGAAGCATTGATTACAAAGCCAGCTGCCTTATCCAACAAGGCGTCACTGGTTATAGCCGGAATACGACAATAGAACTTGCGATGATTTAAACGGTTTAATAGATGCCCGATTGACGATTGACGCGCCGCACCTAAAGTCGCATACCCCCAAATTGAAAAACGCGCCGCCAATGTACTGTCCGCAGAATAAAAACGATGCCAGCTTCACTTCCGATTGCCGGGGAACAGGCATCAGGAAGCCCTTGCGCACCATCTGGCTTCGTGGATAAATCGGGCTTCCTTCTGGAGGAACCCCATGACTCTCGCTCACTGGCTGCCGTTCGCGATTGCGTCGGCGATCCTTCTTGCGATTCCCGGCCCCACCGTGCTGCTCGTCGTCTCGTATGCGCTAGGCCACGGCCGCCGCTACGCGCTCGCGACCACTGCCGGCGTCGCGCTCGGCGACTTCACGGCGATGACCGCTTCCATGCTCGGCCTCGGCGTGATCCTCGCGGCCTCCGCCACGCTGTTCTCTGCGCTCAAATGGGTCGGCGCGCTCTATCTGATCTATCTCGGCGTGAAGCTCTGGCGCGCGCCCGTTGGCGACGGCGAAGCCCCGGACACTTCCGAGACGCGCACCGGCCGCATCTTTGCGCATGCTTATGCGGTCACCGCGCTCAACCCGAAGAGCATCATTTTCTTCGTCGCCTTCGTGCCGCAGTTCATCGATCCCCACATGGCCGTCGTGCCGCAGATCATCGTGTTCGAGGCCACCTTCCTCGTGCTCGCGACGCTAAACGCGTTCGGCTATGCGATGCTCGCAGCCGCCGCACGCAAGGCCGTGCGCAGCCCCCGCGTGCAACGCGTCGTCAATCGCACCGGCGGCACGCTGCTGATTGGCGCCGGGCTCCTTGCCGCCGCGTGGAGGAAGTCGGCGGCATAAGCTGCCTCGGCACGGGCGGTCGTACGGCGAGCGCGCGCTGCTGTTTGCGCGGTGCTATCCAGCCCTCCCGGCGTTTTCCCCTGGGTTTCCACGGCTTGTCCCACTCTGCACCCGCAGTTATTCAGGGGGTTATCCAGATCGCGCGCCCTTCCTTGAACGCTGTCTGCCGGACCTTCGCCGATGCCCTGCGAGCCCGGCCGCGCCGCCGGGCACGCGCCCTGCTTCATTGAGGTTGTGATGGTTGCCGAACATTTTTTTTGCGCTTCGATGTACACCCGATGTGCAAAATGTCGCGTCGCGGCTACAATGCAACTGCAAATCGCTTGACAGCCAGGAGGTTATCGTGATCGAACACGTAATACTGGGCGCGTTTCTGGTCATCCCCCTCGTTATTGTCGTCTTCCTGTTTTCCGACGAAATCCTTGAGGAGCACCGACAGCGTGTGCAAGCGGGAGACGGACATCATATGGACTGGCGTCATCCGCTTCGCAGCATCCTGCATCACTGAGCGGGAGCGCACGACGCGCGGATGAACGCGCCGAATTGCATCGGAGGCGCTCGTGGATCCCGAGTTCTCCTGGATGACGTACTTCGTCTCGTTGTTCGTGCTGGTCGTGCTATCCATCGCACTCAGCCTTCTTTCTCCGCCTGGCGGGCGGCGTGACAGCACGCCGCGCGACCCGGAAGCCGATACCCACAAGGGTGAACACGCACGCTGACGGGAATTCCTCCCGGCCATGTGCACACTCGCGCCCCCCGTAATTCGTCGTTACCACTTGCAGCACCTGTATCCATCGATCGGGCCGACAATCGCTCGCATGTTTTCAAAGGTTCTCAGGGAGAACAACATGCGAAAGATGGCGGCCGTTTTGGTGCTGGCGGGTTGTGCGGTCGCGGCCGGTCCCGCGAGCGCGCACGATCACGGCGGTGACGTGGTGGGAGCACTGGTTGGCGGCGCGCTGATTGGCGCCGCGGTAGGCGCCGTTTTGAACAGCGCCCCGGCCGTGGCGTATCCGGCGCAGCCGGCCTATGTGCAGGCCGCGCCGGTGTATGCGCAGCCGGCTCCGGTGTATGCGGCCACCCCGCCCGGAGCGACCTGCTACGACCAGTACGGCCGCTACGTGGCGTGCGCCCCGGCGCAGCCTGCACCACCTCCGCCGCCGCAATACGACGACGGCTACGCCCAGCCAGGCTATGGACAACAGCCGGTTTACGCCCAGCCGGGCGGCGGCTGGTAACGCATGCAATGGCGCGCCGACGCTGCTTCGCCGGCGCGCGGGCGCATCGTTCGCCTAGCCCGTTTGCTCGACGGGCGTCACCCGCAGATTGAGTCTCTGCGTCAAGCGGATCACACCGATTTCCACGGCCTGATCAATGCGCGAAGCGTCGAGCAAGCGCTGCAGCGCATCGACGCCGTCCACCGGCACGCCGTCGATCGTGACGATCGTGTCGTCCACGCGCAGGCCGCCGAGCGCCGCGGGGCTACCCTTGACGATCTCCATCGCCCGTACGCCGCTCGTCGCGCTGAGCTCGAAGTAGCGCTGCATTTTGCGCGAGATCGGCACCGTAGTGCCGGCAATGCCGATGTAGGCCCGCCGCACGCGGCCGTGCGCGAAGAGTTGCGTGATGACCCATTTCGCCGTGTCGATGGCCGTCGCAAAACAAATCGCCTGCGCGCCCGGAATGATGGCCGTGTTTACGCCGATTACCTGTCCGGCCGAATTGACGAGCGGCCCGCCCGAGTTGCCCGGATTGAGCGCGGCGTCGGTCTGGATCACGTCGTAGATCATGCGTCCGGACTCCGAACGCAGCGAACGGCCGAGCGCTGACACGACGCCCGTCGTCACGGTTTGCGCGAGCCCGAGCGGGCTGCCCACTGCGATGGCGATCTGCCCGACGCGCAGGCCTGCCGAATCGCCGAGCTGCGCATGCGGCAGCGCCTCGGGCGCGCCAATGCGCAGCACGGCAAGATCCGTGCTGGGATCGTCGCCGACGAGGTCGGCCGTGTATGTCGAGCCCTCGGCGAGCGTGACACGCAGCTTGCTCGCGCCGTGCACGACGTGACTGTTCGTCAGCAAATAGCCGTCGGGCGTGAACAGGAAGCCCGAGCCGCTGCCACCGCGCGCGCTGGCCTGCCCGGCCGCGCGGCGCTCCACGGCAATGTAGGCCACGGCCGGTTGCACGCGCTCGAGCGCGCCGATCACCGTGCGCGAATAGGCGTCGAGTAGCACGTCGTCGTCGATGCCCGGACGCTGGCTCGCGCCGTCCGCCGGGACGCCGCGAGCCAGATCGTCAATGAAGGAAGGTCGTCTGCCCACGATCCGAATCTCCGGAAAAAGTGGGCTGTACATGCAGGGGGCGCGGGACGTTTTCAAGAGCACGCGCCGGAGCCGCAGCAAACGTCAACGATTGTCAAATTGAGGCGGCAGGCGTTGCTGCGCCTGGGCGATGCCACCAGAATGGAGTCGCGACGACCCTCGCGTCGCGTAGGAAGCCTTAATGGCTAGCTCTCTTGACCGCGGCCCCTGCCGCGGTCTTTTTTCGCCTGTTCGCTCACTCGCCCGATCGGATGGCCACCCGAAAAGAAAGAAGCCCGCTTGCGCGGGCTAATCCATGCTCGGGTGACATGGCGAGGTTAGAAGGAGAGATCCGCAGCGCCGGATGCGACTTGCGGATCGAGCTGAACCCGTGAATCAGGCCGCCAAAGCCTCGATAGCGTCGGCGCCAATGGTCGCTTGAATCGCTTCGAGCTCGACCATGAGTGCATCGATTGTCCTGAACTGAACCTGCGTGAGCTGCGGGAGGTCGAGTAGCGCAGAAAGGCGCTCGTACCAGTAATCGATTGAGAAGACCGCTGGCGGAGTGCCGGCGGACAATGAGGGTGCCATCGCACGCGTGATATGCGCGATCTGTTCGTCGATCAATTTCATGGTTGCCCCCGTGTGCTCGTCTTGTCCAAACGTTTTCACCACTTTAGTGATGTGGCGGAGCGTGTACAGCTATCACATCGGATAGGGCGAGCATGGGACCCGGATGGGGCGGCACGGCAACCTTTCGACCGGCTTGTTTCGGTCCGCTTAACGCCGCCAACCGTAATAACCGCCACCCACGCCAATAGACACCGCTGGAGCGGCATAGTAGCCCGGCGCGTAGCCGTAGGCAGGCGCTGGAGCGTAGGCGTACGGGGGCGCCACGACGCAACCCGTGAGGCCGGCCGACAAGCAAACCAGAGCAATCGCGCAGAACAGTGTTTTCATCGTCGTTCTCCTATGCCTTTGATTATCTGCGAGCTGCGCGGCGCAAAAGGTTTGGAATCGCAACGATGTGTGTCAGCACATTACAGCGGCAGGCGCTGGCCGCTGCGATGCGCAGGGCAAAGGATGCCCGTGGCAATGAACGACAACGGCTGGGCCGCATTTATCGAATGCATCGGTTCGCGGAAGTCGAAATGAATTGCACTACGAACTAACTGGCGGTGCAGTTAGCTCGTAGTGTGCAGATATGCTTGTGAATATGTGTTGCTTTTGCGTGCGTTGCCACAGGCGTGGCGATCGCCCGAAAAAGCGCCCGGGCCGGAAGGCCCGAGCGAAGCCGTCGGGTCAGCAACGGCGGAGGTATTCATTCAGGTATGCGAATCATTTGCGCAAGGGGCCGCCGAGCGTGCCTGCGAACTAGCCGTGTTACGGATGGTTATACATCGCGTTCCAGTCGGCCTTCGTCACGGCCGGGCGGCCGGCTTCCGAGGTGCCTGCCGACACGCCGCCATAACCGCTCGCCGCACCGTTGGCGGCCGAGACCTTCGCTTCGGCCGCGAGCAGATCGTCGGGGTAGTGCGGATCCGCCCCTGCGGCCGGACGCCAGCCGGCCTTCTCGAGCTGCACGAGCTCGGCGCGCACCTGGGCACGGGTGACAGGCGCATTCGATTGCGCGAACGATACCATCGGCACGACGAGTGCAACGGCAACGGCTACGGTCTGGATCAGGGACTTCATGCTAACTACCTCCTTTGGTTTTTGATTCGGTGCGACAGCGTGTCTGCATCCGATGAACCACAGTGTAGGAGGATCGATGTTCAGGGTTAACCCTCTGAAATAGGAAGCATTGTTCCTGGGGGTGGAAGAGTGGGGTGGTGGCTTCTGGCAGCGGCTCACTTTCCGATACAAAACCGGCTAAAGATCACACCCAGCAAATCGTCGGAGGTGAATTCCCCGGTGATCGAATTGAGCGCCTCCTGCGCAAGCCGCAGCTCTTCGGCGAACAGATCGAGCAACTGCGCGTTCTGGTCTGCGTGCGCCGCCGCTTGCTCGAGATGCTCGCGCGCCGTGCGCAGCGCAATCAGATGCCGCTCGCGCGCAAGGTAGACGCTCTGCGCGTCCGCCTGCCAACCCGCGATGCGCAGAAGCTCGGCGCGCAGCAACGCTACGCCGTCGCCCTGTTTTGCCGAAAGCCGCAGCTCGCAGATCTCGCTGCCGTCTGCGGCCTGGCGCTTCGCAACTTCGGGTCCTACGCCGGTCAGATCCGTCTTGTTGAGTACGCGCACGACCGGCACGCCCGCCGGGAAGCGTGCAGCGATCGCTTCGTCTTCGGCGGTCATGCCCACGCGTGCATCGAGCAGATGCAGCACCACGTCTGCGCGGCCGATCTCGTTCCACGTGCGCTCGATGCCGATCTTCTCGACTTCGTCTTCCGTGTCGCGCAAGCCCGCCGTGTCGATCACATGTAGCGGAATGCCTTCGATCTGGATCGTCTGCGAAATCTTGTCGCGCGTCGTGCCGGCCACGGGCGTCACGATCGCGAGCTCTGCGCCGGCGAGCGCATTCAACAGCGACGATTTGCCCACGTTGGGCTGTCCCGCGAGCACGACCGCGAGCCCCTCGCGCAGCAGCGCGCCCTGGCGCGCCTCGGAGAGCACATGCTCGAGCTGCTCGCGAATGCGCGCGAGCTTGCCGCGCGCGTCGGCGGCTTCGAGAAAGTCGATCTCTTCTTCGGGAAAGTCGAGCGTCGCCTCTACGAGCATGCGCAGCGTCACGACGTCGTCCACGAGCGCGTGGATGTCGCGCGAAAAGGCGCCGTCGAGCGAGCGGCCAGCCGAACGTGCCGCGGCTTCGGTGCTCGCCTCGATCAGGTCGGCCACGGCCTCGGCCTGGGCCAGATCGAGCTTGTCGTTGAGGAACGCGCGCCGCGTGAATTCGCCGGGTTCGGCGAGGCGCAGTCCAAACTCGCGGCCCGCCTCGATGCAGCGTTGCAGCACGAGCTGCAACACGATCGGGCCGCCGTGGCCCTGCAGTTCGAGCACGTGCTCGCCGGTGTACGAATGCGGCGCCGGGAAGGACAGCGCGATGCCCCGGTCGAGCACGGTTCCGGCGCCGTCGAGGAAGGGCACGTAGCTCGCGTGGCGCGCAAGCAGCTCCTGGCCGGTGAGGGCCTGCATCAGCGCTTGCGTTGCCGCCGCACCAGCACGGCCAGCCGACACGCGCACGACGCCAATCCCGCCGCGCCCAGGCGCAGTGGCAATGGCGACAATGGGATCGGAATCGGTGGCGAGCATGGCGGAAGTGGACCGTGGAACAGGGCTGGAATTGGGGTTGGAGGCCACCGCAAAAGCGGCAGCGAAACGCGTGGCATTGTAACGCGGCGGCCACATCATTCCCCGGCCGGGAACCACGCTAAGAGTAGTCGCAAATTATCTCGAATTAGCTAAGATTGATCTTATTCGAATCTGTCAGATTCGTGCAAAAGCGGCGGCGAACCTCTGCCACGAGTCTGTCCAGAAACGAATTTACGGGAATATCAATCGAAGTCATATGACGTTCATTGCCAGGCGATTTATCACTTTCATACGATAAATATAGCCTAACTGGTTGTCTTCTTCGTCGATTTAGGGCTGCACAATCTGGGCCATGCCGACACCCGAAGAAAAAACCGCCTTTGCCGAACGCCTGAAGTTCGCAATGAAGCGCGCACCCGAAAAATTGCGTGGCAGCACCGATCTGGCCAACCGGTTCAACCTCCGCCATCACGGCGAGCATCCGGTTTCGCCCCAAACCGCACATAAGTGGCTGAGCGGCCGCACCATTCCCACGCACGACAAACTGGAAACGTTGGCGAAATGGTTCGACGTCGACGTCCACTGGCTGCATTACGGACCGCCGGGCAATGTCGCCTCGACCGTGCCGAAGCCACGCAGGCCGGACGACAAATATCCGCTCTCCGAGGAAACGCTCGAACTGGCCTCGAAGATCGAGTCGCTCAGCTCGCATCACCGCTATCTCTTGCAGGAACTGGTCGCTCAATTCTACGGCGACGCGGACAAGCACTGACGCGCGTGCGCGAAGGCCACGCTTTGTGCTGTCAAGCCGTCAAGAAGAAGGCGCTCCAACAAAGCAAAAAGCCGCCCGGTGCAAACCGGACGGCTTTTTTTCGAGCCTCATGAGGCGGCGTTACCGCCGCCCGTGCGCTCAGGCTTCCTGCTTTTTCTTGCCTTTGCCCATCATGCGCGTGATGTAGTACTGCTGCGCGATCGAGAGCACGTTGTTCACGACGTAGTACAGCACGAGACCCGCCGGGAAGAAGAAGAACATGACCGAGAACGCGATCGGCATGAACATCATCATCTTGGCTTGCACGGGGTCCGGCGGCGTCGGGTTCAGCTTCGTCTGCACGAACATCGAAACGGCCATCAGCACCGGCAGGATGAAGAACGGATCCTGCTGCGAAAGGTCGTGAATCCACAGAATCCACGGCGCGCCGCGCATTTCCACCGAAGAGAGCAGCACCCAGTACAGCGAGATGAACACCGGAATCTGGATCACCACCGGCAGACAGCCGCCGAACGGGTTCACCTTCTCCGTCTTGTAGAGTTCCATGAGCGCCGCGTTCATCTTCTGCGGGTCGCTCTTGAAGCGCTCGCGCAGCGCCTGCATGCGCGGCGTGATCTCCTTCATGCGCGCCATCGACTTGTAGCTGGCGGCGGAGAGCGGGAAGAACACGGCCTTGATCAAGAGCGTGAGCAGCACGATCGACCAGCCCCAGTTGCCAACGTAGCTGTGGATCTTCTCGAGCAGCCAGAAGAGCGGCTTGGCAATGATCGTCACCCAGCCGTAGTCCTTTACGAGCTCCAGACCCGGCGCGATGCCTTCGAGCATGCGCTCTTCTTCAGGACCGGCGAACAGACGCGCCTGCACGTTTTCCGTCGCGCCCGGCGCGATCGTGCCAAGCGGCTGCTTCACGCCCACGCGGTAGAGCGAGTCGTCGAACTTCTCGACGTAGATGTTGCGCTTGAGGCCTTGCTGCGGGATCCACGCGGTCGCGAAGTAGTGCTGCACCATCGCGATCCAGCCGTTGTCGGCCTGGCTCACGAAGTCGGCCTTGTTCTTGTCGATATCGCTGAACGCGATCTTCTGGAAGTGATGCTCGTTCGAGTACACCGCCGGGCCGATGAACGTGTGCGAGAAGCGCGGCGTTTCGACCGGCTGGCTGTCGCGCACGAGCTCCATGTAGAGCGTGGGCGAAACCGGCGCGCCGCCGACGTTCTGCACCTTCCAGTCAACGCCGATCACATAGCTGCCGCGCGTGAACGTGTAGGTCTTCGTGACCTTCACGCCACCCTTTTCGGGCGACTGCAGGCTGATCTGGAAGGAATTGGCGTCGCCGGTCAGCTCGCGCGGGCCTTCGAGCGCCGTGAACACGTCGTTGTGGTTCGGGAAGTCGCCGCCGAGCAGGCCCGTGCGCGCAAGGTACGTGTGGTCCTTCGTGTGGTCGAAGAGCGTGATGTACTGCTCGGGACCCTTGCCGTCGGCGCTTTCCTTCACGAGCGCAAGCTTCACGAGCGTGCCGCCGCGCGTGTCGATCACACCGTCGTAGACGTCGGTGCGAAAGTGCACGAGCTGGGCGACGGCTTCGGCCGGCTGGGCCGTGTTCGTCGGCGCCTGGCCCGCGGTGGTGGCCGGCAGGTCTGCCGCGCCGTTCGCGGCGCTAGCTGGCGCGGCGCCGCCGGCCGTTTGCGTCTGCGTCGCGCTCGGGAAGAACATCGACTGGCGTCCATGGTCGCGCTGCCAGTTGTCGTACAGCATGACAGCTGACATGAAGAAGATGACCCATAGGACGGTGCGTTTGATATCCATGCGTTGTCTCAGTGTCGATGGAATGGCGCGTCAGCGCTTTTTCGGAGGTGCAGGCGGGACCAGGTCGACGCCGCCCGCCGAAAACGGATGGCAGCGGCAAAGTCGCCGCGCGGCGAGGTAAGTCCCGCGCGCGGCGCCATGATACTGGATTGCCTCGCGCGCGTAATCCGAACAGGAAGGATAAAAACGGCACCGGTTGCCGAGAAGGGGACTCACGGCAAGCTTGTAGAAACGCAGCAGTGCGATCAGTACCGTTTGCATGGCGTTGCGGCCAGATTGCTCCGCGCTCGATGACGAACCACGTGCCGCTCGCGCGGCGCATACGTGGGATATGCCGGACCCGCGTGCCCCGCTCATGACGAGCGCGACGTGCCCGTCTGGGACGTGCCCTGGTCCGGCGGCGAATCTTTACCGGCCTGGTCACGCGCCGGTTGTGCAGCGGATGCCGGCGCTGGCGTCGCGCAAGGCGTGCGCTCCGATGTCGCAGACGAGGCGCCGCGCCGCGTGACTTCACGCGCGGCCTTTTCGAGCAGCGTCTCGATCTCGCCGCGGCACAACGCCTTGAGCCCCGGCGACGACGCGCCCGGCAGCGCTTTGCGGTCGAACTTCGTGTGCAGACGCAGCAGCAGGTCGAAGCCCTCGAACTGCGCGCGGCGCACGCGAAACGCCTCGCGCGCGATACGGCGCACCAGATTGCGCGTGACCGCGCGCGGCGCGAACTTCTTGCCGATCACGAGCCCGAGGCGCGCCGCGTTGCCGGTGGGCCGGCCGTACACCACGAAGTGTTCGGTGCGGCGCCAGGGGCGCAAACGAAAAACGGATGAGAACTCATCCGTTTTCAGTAGCCTTGCGGCTTTCGGAAAAGCGGCTTGCGTTCGCAACGGCATGACGTCCCGATCGTTCATCCGGTTCGCCCTTTGCGCCTTGTCCGCGACCGGACCGCTACCCGTGATTTCGCTGATAGCGATGCTACCCGGCTTAGACGGCGAGGCGCTTGCGACCCTTCGCACGGCGTGCGTTGATCACTTTGCGGCCACCAGCGGTCTTCATGCGCACGCGGAAACCGTGGGTACGCTTGCGACGGGTAACGGAGGGTTGGAAAGTACGTTTCATGTTGCTCTCACTTGTTGAGTTTTGACCGCGGCGAGCATCGCGGAAAAAAGCAATGGCCGGTGGTACTAGGGATTGGTTTTCGCGGAACCCGCTATTTAAGCCGGTTTTTTGTTAGCCGTCAATAGTTTAGCCGATCGAACCGCGAGCGGCGGGCCCGCGAAGGCCGCGTTGCAGGCGGAGCGGACCGAACGGCCGTGCGTTGATCCGTCCCTGTGGATAACTTCCTGGTGAGGGGATTTCGGCGTTAGAATCTCGGCTATCCCAAGAATCCTGCATGCCGCTCCGGCCCGCCTGCTTGCCGCAAAACCCTTGCCGCGCGGGCTTCCGGAGCAATTGCCGTCGCCTCGTCAGGGCCTCGTTGCGTTCGTGCGACAAGAGCGGAGCCACGGCAATGCATGCAAACAAAACGACCACAGCAACTCGATGAATGAATTCTGGCAACACTGTTCCGCACTACTGGAGCGCGAGCTGACGCCCCAGCAGTACGTGACGTGGATTAAACCGTTGGCCCCGGTTGCCTTCGATGCTGCGGCGAACACGCTGCAGATAGCCGCTCCCAACCGTTTCAAGCTCGACTGGGTCAAGAGCCAGTTTTCGGGCCGGATCACCGATCTGGCGCGCGACTTCTGGCAGACCCCCGTCGACGTGCAGTTCGTCCTCGACCCGAAGGCGGGCATGCGCGCGCCTGTCGCCGCTGCGCCGCGCGCGCCGCTGGCTGCGGCGCCTGCCCCCGCTGCCACCTTGGCGCCTCAACCGGCCGCCATGACCGGCGGCACGGGTCTCGCCGGCATGGTGCACGCCGCCTCGGCGGCCGCCGCTGGCGCCGCTGCGCATGCGACGGCGGAAGACGCCGCCGATCTCGACCTGCCGAGCCTCGACGCCAACGAAGCCGCCGCCGGCCGCCGCACGTGGCGCCCGGGCCAGGGCGCGGCTGCTGCCGCGTCGGCGAACGAGGCCGACCCGACCTACGAGCGCTCGAAGCTGAACCCGGTGCTCACGTTCGACAATTTCGTGACCGGCAAGGCGAACCAGCTCGCGCGGGCCGCCGCCATCCAGGTCGCCGACAATCCCGGCATCTCGTACAACCCGCTGTTCCTCTACGGTGGCGTGGGCCTCGGCAAGACCCACCTGATCCACGCGATCGGCAACCAGCTCCTCTTGGACAAGCCGGGCGCGCGCATCCGCTACATCCACGCGGA
>NZ_DATJWR010000195.1:0-30813 GCF_035501035.1 Paraburkholderia sp. | reverse complement strand
GGAAAACGGCGTTCCCGCGAATCATTGTCGTAAATTGGGGACATATTGTTAGCTGACACAGACGCTCGTGCCTCGTCCGGGATTTGCTATAGATGTGCATATATTGAGCACAGAGATAACAGCATGGTGACGACCACCAATGACTGCCCCCCTCCCCGGCGCCAGCTTCGAGCAGTTCACGTGTCGCCGCGCGACCCCGACAGCAACGCCCCCATCGTTTCGGCGCGCCGCTATGTCGATGCCCCTCACATCGATCTGCAGACACTGGCGAGCCAGGCGGCTGCGCCGTACCGGTCGTGGATTTGACGACGCCACTAACGCCTTCGGAAAGCATTCGATGGTTACGCCAGGGGCGAGCAGTGGCACCCGAGCTTGCGTGGGCCCAGGGTTACAGGAGATAAACTGCCAGACGTCATAGATTTGAGAAACGGAGAATGAAGCAATGAGCAAGCAAGGCTTTACCACAGGCATCGTCCACGGCGACAGGATCGCGGGCACCGAGCACGGCGGCGTGCATCAGCCGATTCATACGTCCGTGCAATATGGTTTTGAGCGCGTCGAGGATCTGATCGGCGTGTTCCAGGGCACAAAGAAAGGCGGCTTCAACTACGCACGGCAGGGCACCCCCACGACTGCCTCGCTCGAGCGCAAGATCACGAGCCTCGAAGAAGGTGCCGGCACGGTCTGCTTCAGCACCGGCATGGCTGCGATCACGGCAACGTTCCTCACGCTCCTGCGCGCGGGCGATCATCTCTTATCGAGCCGCTACGTGTTCGGCAACACCAACAGCCTGTTCGGCACGTTGCGCACGCTCGGCATCGAAGTCACGACCGTCGACGCATGCGACGTCGAGAACGTGAAGAACGCAATCCGGCCGAATACGCGCATGGTGTTCGTCGAAACCATTGCGAATCCGGGCACGCAGATTCCCGACCTGCAAGGCATCGGCGACACGTGTCGTGAGCGCGGCATCGCGTACGTCGTCGATAACACGATTACCTCGCCCGCCTTGTTCAAGCCCAAGGCGGTTGGCGCAAGCCTCGTCATCAACTCGTTGACGAAGACGATCGCGGGCCATGGCGCCGCGCTTGGCGGCGCGGTGACGGATACGGGCCTGTTCGACTGGGGCGCTTATCCGAATATCGCCGATGACTACCGGCGTTCGGCGCCGAAGGATCAGGGGCTTTTGCAGATCCGCAAGAAGGGCCTGCGGGACATGGGCGCGGCGTTGTCATCCGAGCAGGCGCACTCCATCGCGATGGGCGCGGAAACCCTCGCCTTGCGTGTGAAGCAAAGCAGCGACAATGCGCTCGCACTCGCGCAGTTTCTCGAAGGACACGAAGCCATCGGCAAGGTGTTTTATCCCGGCCTGAAGAGTCATCCGCAATACGAGACCGCACAGGCGCTCTTCAAAGGCGCGTCGTGGCTGCTGTCGTTCGAATTGCTCAACGCCGAGCGCATGATCGAGGTCGTCAACGCGCTCAGGCTGCCGATCAAGGCGACCGGTCTCGGCGACACACGCACGCTCATCATTCCCGTCGCACCGACGATCTTTTTCGAAGCCGGGGCGGACACGCGCAAGGCGATGGGTATATCCGACGGCATGCTGCGGCTGTCTGCGGGCATTGAGGATATCGACGACCTGATTGCGGATTTCTCGCAGGCGCTGAAGTTTGCGGCGTAACGTCCGGATCATTGATATTTGAATCCGCGGGCAGTATGCTCCACCGGCTTGCAAACACAACCAACCGGTACGCCTCGAGCCTCTTCGGAAAGGAAGAGAAGGTCGGTGCCGCCAACGACTTCGAGGCCGTGCAGATCCGGCTCGCGCTGCACGAATCGCAAGCTGCGCAGCGCAGCTATCGCGAGGAGGCCGAGCGGCTCATTCTCTGGCGAAAGGGAAAGAAACTGGCGCACGTCACGCTGCAACCCGTCGCGTGGGACGCACTCGTACAGTATCCGGCTGAACGACGTGAACTGCGGCACGCGATAAGACCGGTTGGCCAGACGTCAAGCACTATCGGATAGCGGGACTCTCGCTGCTCATGCACGTTCCTCTCGTGCTCGCTACCGGCCCCGACCGCGTCGGCCGCCTCCCAAGCCCCACGGCAGTTGCCCCGAACACCATCTCCGGGCCGCCGCTGCTCAGTAGGCTGCGCGCAGTGCCTCAGTGGCGAGGACGAGCCGCGACGCGATGACCTTCACCAGAAAGCGATGAAACTGCTGCGCGGCAGCGGGATTGTCTTGCTCGAGAGCGGCGAGCGCAGCCAGCGACAGCCGGCGCACACGTGTCGGCACCTCGGCGAACACGTCCGCGCTTCGCGGCTGCTGCGTGTATACGGCCATTTCCCCAACGACCGTACCCGGGAGGCAAACGCGCAGCCTCATCGACCGCCCGTTTCCGAGCGGCAGTGAGACCGCGAGCCGGCCGCGCTCGATGATGTACAGCGCATCGCCCGGTTCCCCGCGCAGAAACAGTGGCTGGCCGGCTGGCAGGTCGCGCACTTCGAGCCAGGTGGACAGTGTGTTCAGCGCGCTGGCCGAAAAATGCGGCGCGAGCATCGCGTGGAGGTCATCACCGCGCTTCGGCGCCAACGCGTTTGGCGCGAGCAACTGATCTTCAACCCATTCCAGGCCCGCATCGAGCGTGTCGAATTCACGAATCCGCAGATTGAGCGTGCCGGTTTTTGTCAGCAGATCGCGCGAGCGCAGCGGCAGTGCGGTCAAGACCAGGTCCACGTCCATTGCTGCGCAGAGCTGCCGCAGCTTCACGAAGGTGATCGATACCGACGCGTCTATGCCCTGGGTCGACGCGAAGTCGAGCACGACGAATCGGACCGGTGCCGGATCGCGCGCGGCGAGCCGCTCGCGTATGCGCTGGAGGATCGTATTGGCCGTGCCGAAGAAGAGAAACCCTTGCAGGCACATTCCACACACCTGTGCGCCGAGTCCACGCAGCGATTCGGTCTCTTCGATGTTGCGCTCGACATTCGATCTCCGGGTGCGGAGGTCAAACTCCATGCGTATGCAACTGACCCGGCCATAGAGCAGCGTGAACATGACGCACGCGGCGATGACGCCTGCGACCACGCCGACGATCACGCCCCATGCCGCGATCGTCGCGAGAATGACGGGCACGAGCAGGTACTCGTACCAATTGAGCTTCGTATAGGCGCCGACGACCCAATGCACGAGGAGGCGCAGCCCCATGAAAAGCTGGAGGCCTACGAGCACCGGCACGGGAAAGAGCGCCACGAGACCGGGCGACGCGGCAAGCACGACCAGGCACGCGAGCGACGCGAACACGCCCGCCATCCGGCTCGTCGCGCCGACGCGCGCATTGAGCATCGAGCGATTGAACGACTGATAGCCGACCATTCCGCCCAAAAGCCCGCTCGCGAGATTGGCGAGCCCCGCTGCCCGCATCTCGCGATTGAGATCGACCTCCTCCCCCGTCGCCGCGCCGATTGCCGTCGCATTCATCAGGATCGTGACAGCCGAGGCCGACGTGACCACGAGGCTCTCTGGAAGGTGTGCGGCGATCGCCGGCCAGTCGATGCCGCCGTGCGCGAGCTGCGCTGTCAGGTGCAGCTCCGGAAGCCCGGTGAGCCGCAGCGTCACGCGCGGCAGCAACAGCCCCATGCCGCGCGCTTCGTCGATCGACAGGCCCGCGGCGCGCAGCAGGACGTAGAAGAGGACGACCCCGAAGGCCAGCGTTAGCGGTAGCGCGGCGACATGCTTCCAGGTGCGCATCAGGAGGGTGGCCAGCACGCCTACGACGAGCGCGGGGAGCCACGCGAACCAGTGAAGATGAGTCAACAGCACGAGCGTTTGCCATTGCAGGGACTCGCCCGTCATCACGCGGAACGCGCCGGCGAGGAGCAGGTAGCCCGTGCCGGCGAGGAGTCCGCCGAGGACCGGGTAAGGCAGGAACTGCAGCGAGCGGCTGCGCCTCGACGAACCTATCGCGTAGAGCACGATGCCGGTCACGAGCGAACAGAGCGCGATCGCGATCAGCACGGTCAGGAGGATGGTCTGCGGGGAGCCGCCGTCCGCGCGCACGCTGCTCGCGACACCTGCTGCCACGCCCGCGAGAAACGCCGCCGCATTGCTGTCGGGCCCGCCGATGTTCAGGCGCATCGAACTCGTCAAGGCAATCACGAGCGCCGTGACGACGCAGCTAACGAGCGCGGTGGGCACGCCGAGAATCGCGTAGCGGGCGAGATCGGCGCTGAAGATCATCGTGCCGAGGCTCATCGCGTAGCACAGCATGACGAGCGCCGATACCGCCCCGGCCACCAGATCGCCGGGCAGCCCGGCGACGCGCGAGCTCGGCGGAACGTCGGAGACGGAAACGGTCTTGCCCGGCTTCACGTGAATTCCCGGTGGAATACGGCGGCGCGATGGGGAGCGCTTCAGTATCCATCCTCGATTGAAAGCCTGTCAAACGCCATACGCCGTCCCTTGCAGACGCCTACACTGGGTATTCAGCGGCACGATCCCCCGAGAGGCTCGCGGCCATTCGCTTCGGCAATCGGCGCGCACTTTTCGTCTGCCTTTTGAACGCCTGGAGCCCATGGGAAGGAGCCGGAAGCGGCCCCGGGCGGCGGAGTGGCGCGTGCCGCCCGGCATTGTATGCAGGCGGCGAACATGGATATTGAGCAATGGCTTCACGTCCTGGGACTTGAGCAGTACGCGCGAACGTTCGCGGCGAACGACATCGATCTGTCGCTGCTCGCGCAGCTGACCGATACGGACCTGAAGGAACTCGGGGTGCAGTCGCTCGGCCACCGCAAGCGCATTCTCGCTGCCGCCGCACGGGACTCGGCGGCAGCGGCCCCGGCGGTGGCGCAGGCGCCCCTCGCCGTAGACGAACGCAGGCAGGTCACGATCCTCTTTGCCGATCTCTGCGGCTTCACGGCGCTGTCGGGCACGCTCGATCCGGAGGAGCTACGCGCGCTGATCGGCGGTTACACCGCGCTCGTCGACGGCATCGTGCTCGCCTATGGCGGCACGACAGACAGGCACATCGGCGATGCGGTGCTGGCGCTGTTCGGCGCCCCCCGCGCGCACGAGACGGACACGCTGCGCGCGGCACGCGCGGCGCTCGACATCCATGACGCGCTGACGCAGTTGAGCGCGCAGGCATCGAGGAGGTTGCAGGCGCATATCGGCATTGCGAGCGGCGAGGTGGTCGCTGGCGCGCTCGGCTGCGTCGACGCGCGCGACTACACCGTGACCGGCAATCCGGTGAACCTGGCAGCCCGGCTCCAGGCTGCAGCGGCGCCCGGTGAGACCTGGCTTTCCGAGGACGTGGTGCGCGCGCTCGGCGACGCCGCCGTCTGCGACGCAATCGGCGAGCAGCCATTCAAGGGCATCGACACGTCGGTGCGGGTTTGGCGGCTGCGCGCCATCGTGAGCGAATCGGCGAAGGCGAGTCAGAGCCGCTTCGTCGGACGCCAGGCCGAGCTCGAGCAGTTTCACGGTATCGTCCACGCGTGCGTCGCGACGCGGGCCGGCCACGTCGTTCATGTGCGCGGCGAGGCGGGCATCGGCAAGACGCGTCTCGTCGACGAGATGCGCCGCTATGCGCAGTCGCAGGGCTTCGTGGTCCATCGGGCCCTCGTGCTCGATTTCGGCGTGGGCAAGGGGCAGGATCCCGTGCGCGCGATCATCGATAGCCTGCTTGGCCTGCCGGCCGGCGCATCAAGCGACGCGCGGCAGGCCGCGGCAGCGCGTCTCGCCGCTGAGGGCGTCCTCAAGGCCGAGCAGATCGCGTTTCTCCACGACCTCCTCGACCTGCCGCCCGCGGGCGAATGGCGAGGCCTCTACGACGCGATGGATCACGGTGCGCGCAAGCGGGGCAAGCAGGCGCTCGCCGCGAGATTGACCGACGACGCGTGCAGGCAGGCGGCAACGCTGATCGTTGTCGAAGACCTGCATTGGGCCGACCCCGAAGTGCTCGACTATCTCTCGGCCTTCGCCTCGGGCATCGCGAACGGCCCGGGCCTCCTCGTGACGACCTCGCGCGTGGAAGGCGATCCAGTCGATGCGACGTGGCGCGCGCGTTGCCGCGATACCCCGTTCGCAACGATCGATCTCGGGCCGCTGCGAAAGGAAGAGGCGCTGAGTCTCGCGGGCAACTACATCGACGCGACGCAGCGTGTCGCGCGCGCCTGCATCGAGCGCGCGGGCGGCAACCCTCTGTTCCTCGAGCAGCTGTTGCGCAACGCCGAGGAAGGCAGCGGCAGCGCTGTGCCCGCCTCGATCCGCAGCCTCGTGCTCGCGCGGATGGACCGGCTCGCGCCGCGCGACCGCCTGGCCTTCCAGGCGGCCGCCGTAATCGGCCAGCGTTTCGACATTGCGTTGCTGCGGCGCCTCATCGACGATCCCGGCTACGTCTGCGACGGCCTGCTCGCCAATGCGCTCGTGCTGCCAGAGGGTGAGGACTTCCTGTTCGCCCATGCGCTGATTCAGGAGGGTGCGTACTCGACGCTGCTGCGCGCGCGCCGGCGCGAGCTGCACCGCTGCGCGGCCGACTGGTTCGCGCATAGCGACCCCACGCTGCACGCCCAGCATCTAGACCGCGCCGAGGACGAACACGCGTCGCAGGCCTATCTGGCCGCCGCAGACGCGCAGCGCGCGGCCCACCTGGTCGAGGCCGCGCTGCGCCTCGCGGAGCGGGGCCTCGAGATCGCCCAGACAGACGCGGAGCGCCACGCCCTGAGTTGTTGCAAGGGCGAACTCCAGCGCGACCTCGGCGACATCGCGGGATCGATCGCCACGTATCGCGCGGCGTTAGCGGCTGCTCCCGACGACGCCAGTCTGTGCCGCTGCCAGCTCGGGCTTGCGGAAGGCCTGCGCGTGAGCGAAGGTCTCGACGAAGCGCTAGACCTGCTCGCGGCCGCACAGCGAATCGCCGAACGCGACGACCGGGTAGCCGAGCTTGCGAGCCTTCATCATCTGCGCGGCAACATCTTCTTTCCGCTCGGGAAGATCGATGCCTGCAGCGCCGAGCACGAACGCGGGCTTGCCTATGCGCGGCGCCTCGGCCTGCCGGAGGCGGAGGCTCGTGCGCTCGGCGGCATTGCCGATGCCGCGTACGCGCAGGGGCGGATGCGGACGGCATTCCGCAATTTCAGCGATTGCGTGGCGTTGAGCAGCGAGCACGGGTTCGGCCGTATCGAAGTCGCCAATCGTTCAATGCAGGGCTTTAGCCGCATCTATCTGAACGACGCGCAGCAGGCGCGCGAAGACGCCGTTGCCGCCGTGCGCGCCGCCGAGCTGATCGGGGCACCGCGTGCGCAATTGCTGGGCGAAACGCTCGGCGTGTTCGCCTGCTGCGAGCTAGGCGATGCGCAGGCTATGCGGGTCCATCTGGTGCAGGAGATGCGAGTGATCCGGCAGTTGGGCGCGCGCCGCTTCGAAGCGCAGAATCTGGAAATGCAGGGACGAGCATGGCTGAACGACGGATGCCGCGGCGAAGCGGTGGAGGCGCTTCGTGAAGCGCTCGCGATCTCGCGCGAAGTGGGCACGCAGTTCTGCGCGCCGAAGGCCCTGGGCGCCCTCTCCCGCGCAGTCGACGAGGATGACGAGCGTGCACGGCTCCTGGCAGAAGGCGAAGACCTCCTACGCCTCGGCGCGGTCGGCCACAACCACCTCTGGTTCTACCGCGATGCCATCGAAGCGATGCTATCGGCCCTCAATCCGGCCGGCGCGCTGCGCTACGTGGCGGCACTCGAGGACTACACGCGGCTCGAGCCGCTGCCTTGGGCCGAGCTGTTCGCGGCGCGCGGCCGCGCGCTCGCTCGCGCCGTGCAGGAGCCTGCGGACGAAGCCGTTCGATGCGAGCTCGAGCGCGTACGAGCTGTGCTGCTGCAAGCTGGCTTTCGGTACTACCTGGCCGCGGTCGATGCAGCGCTCGCCGCTTGAGACGAATATCACGCCGGCACAGCGTGCCTATCCATCCGGCCGATCGAGGTTACGGCAAGCGTCTACCGGAGCGAAACCATCGGACGCTCGGCCCCCGCTTTCGCAAACACTTGCGGAGAGTGGCGTGATGAGAGATGCCGGCCGATCAGCGACAAGGCTGGTCACTTCCGTCATCGTCCCCTTCACTGGCTCGATGGGCGGTACGCGTGTAACGACGACGCCCCCCGTTTTTGGTCAGGGAAATGATGATGCCACCTCCGTCGTCAACTACCCCGTCAAGGTACACGGAGTCGATATGAGTCTTTCCATGACCCGACGGGATATTCGGGCATATGACGTTTGCCACCATGACAGTCTCCCTGGCAGCGGGAAGCACCACTGTTGGGGTTCCTTACAGCCGGCACCGGCCGGCTAGCCCTATGCTTGTGCCCAAGCAAAGTGTCCACCCCACGCGAATTCCAGCAGATCTTCCAGGGCGTATTCGGCAATCCTCATACACCAATCATTTGCAATCCTTAATGCTATCGGTCGCCTCGCGAGGGGCTCTTCGCTATAGGCGATCGAGCGCGGATCGCGCCGTCATAGCTGCCCTGTGTCATTTGCTTGCCCCTGACTCCCGGGAAGTAGCGAGCGCCCGCGTCAGAATGGACATCGTGGCTCGGAAGACGCTTCGACGCTCCAAGTGCTGGCCGCGCAGGACTACACCAATGAGAGAACCGGAGTCAACCATGGCGAAAAGGACTTTCTTGCAAAGCGTCGGCGATGGGCTGGCGGGCGTTGTCTCCACCTTGCGAACCGAGCGCAACTTCCGCATCCAGGTTGGTGTCACCGCCGCGTTACCTGTGGTGCTGCTCTGGCTGCGTCCGCCGCTCGTGCTTTGCGCGCTATGCCTGGTGATGGCCACACTGGTCCTCGCAGCCGAACTGTTCAACACAGCCCTCGAGCGGCTGGCCGACCACCTGCATCCCGAGCACCATCCTGCGATCGGTGCAGTGAAAGACTGTGCGGCAGCCGCTGTGATGCTCGTCTGCGCCGGCGCCGGCCTCGTCGGAATACTGACGCTGGTTGCCGTTTTTGCGAAACGGTAGCCCGCCGTACAGCGCGTCTGATATGCGGCGTTCGCATTGCGTCGGACAGTAGTACGATATTCGCTCGTCTTCACGCCGCGTGCGATGCGTCGCTCCGCGCTGGCATGACGCTTCCGGACACGGAGGACCTATGCGCGTTCTGATAGTTGGCGCAACCGGACTGCTCGGCAAGGAAATCGCTCGCCTGCTCTCGCCCGAACACGAGGTCATCGGTGCGAGCCGCAACGCCCCGGGCCTGTCGGTGGACCTCACAGACAAGGAATCCATCGTATCAATGTACCGGCAACTCGGAACCGTTGATGCCGTGATGTGCGCCGCAGGCGCAGCGAAATTTGCGCCGCTTGAATTGCTGACCGACGAAGACTTTGCGTTCAGTCTGGCCAACAAGTTGATGGGGCAGGTCAACCTTGTCCGGTGCTCGGTCGGTCACATCACACCAGGCGGGTCCCTGACGCTAACCAGCGGCATTCTGTCCCAGCATCCGGTCACAGGGAGTGCCGTAGTGGGCATTGTCAACGCCGGGGTCGAGGCGTTCGTCCGCTCCGCAGCTCTCGAACTACACGGGAAGGCACGCGTGAACGTCGTCAGCCCAGGCTGGGTTTCAGAAACGCTTGCCGCAATGGGGCAGGCCTATTCGGCAGGTACTCCCGCCGCGGTGGTAGCACAGGCGTATAAGCGGAGCCTGGACGAGGACATCACGGGTCAGGTTATTCCAGTCAAGAAGTCGTGAAAGCAGCACCTCCATCGTTTAGCGCGCTGCCGCCGCAGCAACTGTGCTCCACTTCAGTCTTGCTGTTTTGACTCGTAGCAAACGCGCGTTTCGTACTTAACCGCATGCCAGGCCAAGTATTGAGGAGACAATCATGAGCCTCGCCGGCAAGACACTATTCATCTCAGGCGGTAGTCGCGGTATTGGACTTGCCATTGCACTCCGCGCGGCGCGTGACGGCGCGAACATTGTGATTGCAGCGAAGACGGCCAACCCGGACCCGCGGCTCGAAGGCACGATACATACGGCGGCGGCCGCCGTGCAAGCTGCTGGGGGAAAGGCGCTTGCACTGGTGGTCGACATTCGCGATGAGGAGCGCGTAAAAGACGCGGTTGCCAGAACCGTTGAAGTGTTCGGCGGCATCGACATACTCGTGAACAATGCCAGCGCCATCCGGTTGACGGGAACGCTGGATACGCCCGTCAAGCGGTACGACCTGATGCACGGCGTGAACGGGAGAGGCACGTTCGTCTGTGCTCAGGCCTGCCTGCCTCACCTCCTCAATTCGCCGAATCCACACATCCTTACGCTGTCGCCACCGCTCGTCACCGACGCGAAGTGGTTCAAGGATTTCCCCGCATATACCGTCGCAAAATACACGATGAGCCTCTTCACTCTTGCGCTGGCGGGTGAGTTCAAGGAACGTGGCGTCGCCGTCAATTCGCTGTGGCCAAGAACCGCGATTGCGACTGCTGCCGTGCGAAACGAGATTGGCGGTGCGGATATGATTGCCGCGTGTCGCAAGCCGGAGATAGTCGCCGACGCAGCCCACTATATCCTGACCCGCCCGTCGAGGGAGTGCTCGGGAAATTTCTTTCTCGATGATGAAGTGCTATTGGCGGCTGGTGTCCGGGACTTCTCGCAATACGACGTCCAGGCGGGCGCTGCATTGCAGGCAGATTTCTTCGTTGAGGCGCTGCCCGGCATGCTACGGGCGGACAATATGGTCAAGCCCAAGCCGGGCCTGTGAGGTACCCGGGCACGCGAGGAGAATCCGGCACCCTGGCTCGACGGATTCCGGGCGACGTTCGCGGTATTGAAGGATGGTCAAGCGTTGCGGGCTCGTAGCCGTGTCCGTGAAACGCCTTGAACGCCCTCGTTCACACAGGCATCCCGTCTGCGGCGACACACTTCCTGTGGACTGGCTGGCGGCTTCAGGTATCGCCGGTTCAATCGAAGGACTTATCGCTTTGACCTCGAACATAACCGCGCGCCGCAACCACGGGACGAAGCGTCATTCCAATCAGGGCGCAATCGAATCCAGTAGGTCGCTTCGAGGAAAAAATGTTTCTTCACAAAGCGTTCCCTGATAGGCCGATTCAATTGGTATCCCGACGGTCACCATCCTGTAATGGAACTTTCGTCGTTTTGCAGCTTTGCAGCTGTCGGCACTCAGCGAGCGCGCCCGCGAAGCCCAGCGCTCGGGAAGGTGGACGCGCAGTCGTTGCCGTGACCAAATCGTGGTGGGGTCGAAAAGCTGCGCTGACACGGTGACCTCCAGACGGCGCGCTTCATCAGTTGGTCACCATTGCCGAACATGCTGAGCGTTGGACATACGTCTTCAGGAGGCGAACATGACTGATTTTCGTGAGCAAGCTGCTGTCGCCCAACGGGCAAATTTCGACTTTTTCTTTGGACTGGCCGGCAAGATGCTGGAAGGCGAGGAAAAACTCATCAAACTGAATCTGGACACGGCGAAAACGACGTTTGGCGATTGGTATCAACGCGTGCAAGACGGGCTGGCGAAGAAGGACGGACCGGAAGTTACTGCCTTGCAAGACTCGCTGGCACTACCCTCAGCGGAGAAGGTCCTGACGTACGAACGTCAGGTTGCCGAGATTGCGTCCAGCACGCAAACGCAACTGGCAGAGGTCATCAATGCCCAATACCAGGAGGTCAACCGCCAGGTTCAATGGTTCGTCGAGAATGTCGCGCAAAACGCACCAGTCGGCTCCGAAGCCGCAATTGCATTTATGAAACAAGCTATGACGCTTGCCAACACCGCTCAGGAAAGCGTGCAAAGCGCAACGAGGCAGGTGGTCGAAGTCGCGCAAAGTAACGTGGAGGCCGCAACAAAAGCCGCATCTGACGTGAATGAAGCGGCTGACCAGGCAGTCGAGAAAGCGGCAAAAGCCGCGAAGGAGGCGAAGCAATAATTTAAAGGAACGTTGAACCCCGGGTCCCAAGACGCCGCAAGCTAACGCACCTGGCCGCATGCGTTGTGGCCGCGACCGGACGCCATACTCGTGTGCGCTGGTCGTTCATTCCGGCGCATGTCATCCTGGCCCGCGTCTTGTACCCGCCTCTCGGCCAATACCGACACACGCACCCCGGGGAAATCACGTCGCGGCACATAGTTGAAAAGGAATGGCCCGCCTCGGCGGACCACTCCCTGCGCGACGGCGAGTGCGCCGAGGTTGTCATGTTGGCTGGTTGTTTGCAGCCTGTCTGGCCTTCGGGCGTTGCTTCACTTCAAAACTGGCCTTGTGGTTTTCCTGAAGCGACTTGAAGCCACTCAACCGTACCAGGTATCTCAGCGCCTGTGGCTCGTGAACGTTCAAAACTCAGGCTCACGGACGCGCCGACTATCATCGAACATGGACGGAGATACGGCAATGGATGACCGATTTGATAGACGGGAACTACTGCTGCACCTCGGGGATATGCTCGAAGCGTTGAGCTGTCTGGCCAATACAGGTCGGCCATACGCGCAGGTGGCTCGACTCGCGAAGGAGCAGGATTCGTTGCAAAACTTCAGCTTCCTTCGGACGGTCGCACCGAGGATGACGGTGGCCGACTTCGGGGCTCGCCTCGCCAGCGCATTCTTTCTATGGCCAATGGAACTGCTTGAGGCGGAACTCAACCGCAACGCACTCGCGTCAACAGTCCAGCACGACCTCTTTGACGGCAACCCTGACGGCTGGAAAGCCTATGTCGCCTACATGCAGCAAAAGGTCGAATGGTTTGGGACCGGGCTGCCTGAGATGAACGCCAGCACTTCGGAAATGCCGGCGCGCGCTGCCGCTGGCGAAGCGAGTCCAATCGAATCGTCGGTCGAGCGAGCATCGCTTGCCGAGTGGGATGGACCCGACGAGAAGAAGGGGTGGCCCTGGCCGCAGCCAGGCTCGACGTCGTGATGCACGCAGCGATTTGCGAGCAGCACCGGCCCGAAAATTTCTTCACGGGCGATGGCCATCAGATTATTAACATCGGCGAAGACTGTGGGAATACGTACGCGAAGCGTGCGTTCGAAAAGCTGGGTGTTGGTACCAGGCGCCAACTGGTTGCGCTCGTGCTCAGGAGCGCACCGACCGGCTACGAAGCAAACGCGACGCACTGAGCCAACCTCCACGCGCAGACCACGCAGAAACGACGAATCAGGGCTGCGGGGGCCCGACGCCGACGATTGCGGATCATGGGAGGCTACAGGGGCGTCGTGCAGATGCCACTGGAGCAGCGTGACACTCGGGCGGAAAGACTCTGCCCAGTCCACTCGATGATGAATGCGTACCCCTTGAGCAGGTCACTTAGCGCGGCACAAAAATCCTCGTCAACTGCGAATATTTTCACCTGGCGGTCAACGTCTCCTCCGTAGGCATACAGGGCAGCTTGAAGTTGTCGACGTGAGAGAAACGAAAAAAACGCCCCATCAATTTTCTATCTTTGCAAGAGAATCCGATATCGACCTTCTCGCGACAATTCACCGGAATCGTCGCGACATGCAATCCTCGAAATCGAAAAATTGTAGCGTTGTCTTTTTTAGCAGTCTCATCAAGTCTTTGCACCCAGGGCCCCCGTCGCCAATCGATTTCGAGTTTATTTCGAGCGCGACATCCCCGGCGGTTCCCTGAAGCATCCGGTCAGCCAGGCGGCGTACATCGCTGCCTCCAAGGCCATGCACGCCTCTACCCGCAGGCGGTGACCAGTTGCCGATGTTGAGCACACCAACGAGGAGGTCCGGAGCCAGACGACACCGTGGACCGCGAGGCGCTGGTCGAGTGCGACGCGGTGCCGTCGCCTGCCAGCGGCTGCCCGGCATCGATGAGGCCGCCAAGGACGAACAAGTCGCTGGGCAACACCAGCCCGCCACGCACGAGGGGGGACGAAACCGCGAAACCGATGAAGAACGAGTACATGTCTCCGCCCGATTCATCAGCGGGTGAGCAACCTGGGCCGGGTCGAGGGCAATGTCGTCGTCGCCTTCCTCGATGTGCACAACCCTCAGTTGCCATTTGACACACGCACCACCGCAGCTTGCGTCCAGATCGGGGGTAAACCCCTGCTTCCGCCGCCACGGGATAACGATATAAACATCAATTATTTGCAAATCACATTCTGAAGCTGTAAGAATGCATAATTCGCATTCTCTCCCTACGCCAGCCCAAAAGATGGAACTCCGCCAGCTCGAAGCCTTCGCCGCAGTGATCACGACCGGTAGCGTCACAGCCGCCGGCCGCCTACTGGGGCGCTCACAGCCAGCGATCACGCGGCTGATCCAGGAGCTCGAAACCGAAGTCGGCTATGCGCTGTTCGCGCGCAACGGCCCGCGCGTGACGCCGACCGAGCAAGGCATCCTGCTTTATGAGGATGTTGAGCACGTACTGTCGGGCCTGCACCAGATCCGCAAACGTGCCAGCGAGATTGGGCGCGGCGAAAGCCGCCCGCTGCGCATTGCCGCGACCTCCGCCCTCGCCGCTGGCCTCGTGCCTGCGGCACTCGCGCGTATCGGTCCCGCCGGCGCGGCGCAGCCGATCCAGCTGCGCAGTCTGGCGCCCGAGCAGGTCGTGCATGCCGTACTCACCGGCGCCGCCGACATCGGCGTGGCGAGTCTGCCGCTTGAACACCGCGGCGTGGTGGTGCACTGGATCGGGCAATCCGCTTGCGTTGCGGCGCTGCGCGACGATGATCCGCTCGCGCACCATGACCGGCTGCCGTTGTCGGCATGCGAGGGCCGGCGCATCGTCACGATGCAGAACCCATACCGCCTGCGCCGCCGGCTCGACCACGCATTCGCGCAGGCGGGCGTCACGCCTGCCGGTCTGATCGAAACGAATTCGTCGATGAATGCGCTGACGTTGGTTCGTGCCGGTCTCGGCATCTCGGTGCTCGAACCGGTCACGGCATACGGCATGCCGGTCATCGACGTCGCGATCCGCCCGATCGACGCCGACATTCCGTATTTCTTCGGCGTGATCTCGCGCGAAGCCATTGCCCTACCCCCCGTGGCCGCGACGCTCATTGACGCGCTCGCCGGCGCAGCCCGTGCCGTACTCCCCGATTTCGCGCTGCGCGCGAGTGCCGACCACGCCCAAGTCCTCCAGTCGCTGTATGGCGATCTGCCAGCCGCCAAGGAATCGTTGCCGTAATGAACCCGATCTCCCCATCCCCCGCAGGTCTCGTAGCGCTGGAAGCCCGTCTGCGCGAGGATCTCGCGTGGCTCGAACTGCCAGCGAAGCGCTGGATACCCGAACGCACCTTCGACGGCCGCCCCGTTATCAGCGTGGCGATCGTCGGCGGGGGCATGGCCGGGCTAGCGGTGTCCGCCGCGCTTGGCCATCTCGGCATCGACGCCGTCATCTACGATCAGTCGCCGCGCGGTTTCGAAGGCCCGTGGGCAACCACGGCGCGCATGGAGACACTACGTTCTCCGAAGCAGCTAACCGGCCCGGCGCTCGGTCTTCCCTCGCTTACGTTCCGTGCGTGGTTCGAAGCGCAGTTCGGCACGCAGGCGTGGGATGCGCTCGACAAGATCCCGCGCCTGCAATGGATGGACTATCTGCGCTGGTATCGCGATGTGCTCGGTATCGACGTACGCAACGAACACCAGGTGACCGCGATCACGCCACGCGCGGACGGCACAGTCGCGCTCTCCGTCACGAGTGCCACGGGCAGCGAAACCGTTCATGCGCGCCACGTCGTCCTCGCGACAGGCCGGGACGGCCTGGGCGGCCCTTCCGTACCCGCATTCGTGCGTGATCTGCCCCGCCGCTTCTACGCTCACTCGTCCGATGTGATGGATTACGGCACGCTGCGCGGCAAGCGCGTCGGCGTCATCGGCGCGGGCGCGTCGGCGATGGACAGTGCGGCGACCGCGCTCGAAGCGGGCGCGGCCTCGGTCGATCTCCTGATCCGCCGCGCGGACATCCCGCGCATCAACAAGGGTAAAGGCGCGGGCAATCCGGGGCTCACGCACGGCCATGTCGCACTGTCCGACGACTGGAAGTGGCAGATCCGCCATTACATCAACGTGCAGCAGGTGCCGCCGCCGCGCGGCAGCACGCTGCGCGTGTCGCGGCACGCCAACGCGCGATTCAACCTCGGTGCGCCAATCAACGGTATCGAGCTGGCGGACGACGAACTGCTCGTCAGCACGCCGAAGGGAGTCTTTGTACTGGACTTCCTGGTGTTCGCAACGGGCTTCCGGATTGACCTGGCGAGCCGACCCGAATTCGCGCCATTCGCACGCCACGTTCGCGCCTGGAAGGACCGCTACACGCCGCCCGCAGGCGACGATGACATCGAGCTTGCCGATTCGCCCGACCTCGGGCCGGTCTTCGAGTTCCAGGAAAGGACACCAGGATCGTGCCCCGGGCTCGAACGCATCCATTGTTTCTGCGCGCCCGCTACGCTCTCACACGGCGCGCTGTCGGGCGACATCCCGGCCGTCAGCGAAGGCGCAAAGCGGCTCGCACAGGGACTCGCCGCGACGTTTTATCGTGAGGATGTCGAATTACATTACGCCAACATGGCGGCTTTCGCTGAACCGGAAGTCGAAGGGAACGAATGGACACCCGCGCCACCGCCCCCTGCGCTTGCCGAGCGCGAGGCGAAATGAACGCACGATGCGCGCAGTGCGAACACGAGCCGGGGCAACAGCATGGGGCCCCGCCATCTGGAGTTTTCCGGAATTGACCATGAAATACGACACTGACCAGGATATCATCGATCGCGTCGCCGGCCTCACGCCCGACTCGGCCACTCACGCATTGCGGCACCAGCGCGCCAAAGTCGTGGAAGCGACCCAGGGCAGCTACGACGCGCTGTTCAACCCCGCGCTCGACGGCCTCACGCTTGTCGAGAGATTGCTCGTCGCGCTCTACGCAAGCCGCCTGGCCCCCTCGCCGGCGCTCGCCGCTCACTATCGCGCCGAACTGGCCGCACACGATGTCGATGCGGCGACGCTTGCGGCCGTGGAAACCGGAACGCCCGACAGTCTCTCTTCGCCGCGCCTGCGCGCGATCCTCTCGTTCACGCGCACGCTAATCGAAAATCCGGTTGCCGGCGACAAGCCCGCGCTCCAAACGCTGCCCGCCGCCGGACTGACGACGCCCGCCGTCGTCGCACTTGCCCAGCTCATTGCCTTTCTGTCGTACCAGACGCGCCTCGTCGCGGGTCTGCAAGCCCTCAAGCAGATGGAGCGCGCATCATGACCGACATCATCCGTTCGCACGGCTTCACGAACGAATCGCTGGAATGGGCCGCCTGGCTCGACGTTGTCAACCTCGACCACGCCACCGGCGACCAGATCGCCGTTCTGGAGGAGAGTCACCCCAAGGCGAAAGTGTCGGACTACTACCGGTTTCTCGTCCATCAGCCTGATATCCTGCGGCAGCGCTCCGCAGCGTTCAACGCGATCATGTACGCGCCCGGCGGCTTACCGCGTGCGGAACGGGAGCTTTCAACCACCGTCGTTTCGCGGCTCAACGGCTGCGTGTATTGCGCGTCGGTGCACGCCCAGCGTTTCGAGCAGCTTGCGAAGCGCAACGATGTCATCCGGCAGGTGTTCGCCGATCCGCACAGCGCCGGCACGACGGAACGCGAAGAAGCGATCGCGCGCTTCTCGGCCGCTTTGACCGAACGCCCGAACGAAATCGATGCGGAGCATTTGCACGCATTGCGCGAGGCCGGTCTCACGGATGCCGAGATACTCGACCTGATCCATTCGATCGCGATTTTCGCCTGGGCAAACCGGCTGATGCTCAATCTCGGTGAACCCGTATTTCCCGAGCAGACGCCAGGCCGCTGACCGAACAACGCTGGACAGTCCTCCAACCAACACCCGGGGATAGCCGATGGGCACTCAACCTGGCATCAAGCCTGTCATCACGGCCGCCGTGCTGGCCAATGCGATGGAGTGGTTCGACTTCACCATCTTCGCAGCGATGACGCCGATTATCAGCAAGTTGTTCTTTCCGGCCACACATGGTACGGCGGGTGCGGATCTGAACGCGATCCTGCTGACCACGGCCCTGTTCGGCGCGGGGTTCTTCATGCGGCCCGTGGGCGGCGTGCTGCTCGGCCTCTACGGCGACACCTATGGCCGCAAGGCGGCCATGACGCTCGGCATGGGCATCATGGCACTGGCCGCGGCGATCATGACGTTCGCTCCGACCTATGCCACGGCGGGTCTCGCCGCGCCGCTCCTGATGCTCGTGGCCCGGCTGCTCCAGGGTTTCTCGATCGGCGGCGAGTTCGGCACGTCGACAGCGTTCCTGATCGAGCTGGCCCCTCCGGGTCGCTCCGGCTTTTACGGATCGTGGCAAATGAGCGGTCAACTCATGTCGGCGATGCTCGGCGCCGCGCTCGGCCTCGTGGTCACGCAGGCGTTCACGCCCGGGCAGCAGCTCGCGGGCGCCTGGCGCATCCCGTTCGCGGTAGGCCTGCTCATCGCACCCCTGACCGTTTATCTGCGCCGCCACGCGAGAGAAACCTATGCGCGCATTCACGCGGCGCCGCTAGCCCTCGCGACGCAAGCGCCCACCGTCAAGCGGGGACTTTCCGACTATCTGATTGGCATGGGCATGGTGGTGGCGAGCACCGTTTCGTTTTACGTCACGTTCGGCTACACCGTCACCTACGCGAAGCAGGTTCTCAAGCTGCCCGTTTCGGAAAGCTTCATGGTGCAAATGATCGCGGCCATCGTCATGCTGATCGTCACACCGATCGCGGGGGCGCTATCGGACCGCTACGACCGCAAGACGCTGCTGATCGCATCACTGAGCGCCTATCTGATTGCGATCTATCCGCTCTACGCGTGGGTCGTAGCCGCGCCGTCCGTCTCCCGGCTTCTCATCACGCAGATCGTGATCGGCGTGACGAGCGCGACCTTCCTCGGCGTCTATTGCACGACGCTTGCCGAGATGTTCCCCAGGCACTCGCGCGCGACGTCGCTCGCCGTGGTCAATAACGTCGTCGTCCTGATCTTCGGCGGCTTTGCGCAGACGTTCGTAACCTGGCTCATCGCGCTCACAGGCTCGCCGCTGGCGCCGGTGCTCTATGTGATGATCGGCGTCGCGCTGGGTCTCGTGGCCGTCCTGGCACTGAAGCCGGGCCATTTCAGGCAGCACAGCGCAAATCCCGTACAAAGCGCCGGATGATGCAGTAGCGTGCCGCCCCTCAGGCGGCACGCCTTAGCGAATATACGCTTGCTCCGTGGCGCAAGTCGCACGGGACACCGAGGCATTCACACGTTCAGACAGACATGCCCAACAAAAACCATCGATCCTCGCGGCGGCCGTCCGCGGGTGTGCATGCAAAGTCGCTCCTGGAATGAAAGGCACGCGGACCTGCGTCTGCGCTTGATTACGGAAATACCCAGACATCACCCTCGCGTAAGATGACGCGCGAAGGAACTGACTGATCAGTCGTAGCGGGCCGTTAATGCGGCGTGGCCAGCATGAAGTTCCGCCTGCTACGACTGTATCGCCCGTTACGCTGCTGCCACCTCCGGCGTAGGCACAGCTTCAACTGCAGCCGGTGCCGTTTTAGCTGCGACCTTGCTCGGTGGCGAAGCCTTTTTCGCGGGCGCTGCGGTCTTGCGTGCGCGAACACCCTTCGCCGCTGTAGCCGCCGGTCGGCCAGGCGAATTCTGCGCTGGGAAAGTTCGTCCCGTTGCCTTTTCAGTTCGCCCACGCTCTGCGCAGGAAATTGCCTCGTCCGTAAAAACCTCAGCCGCACGAGGACAATGATGCAAGTGCTCAGCACGCCAGACGTACTTCGAGCCCAGGGGCGAACTTTCGCCTCAACGCGCGCACGTTAGCGCAAATCTCACCCCGCCGACCCGCTTCACCGACGTCTTTTGCCTCGAGCCTCAAGGCAATGACCGGGGCCGCGAGTTCAGCACGAAATGCGCGAGATCGCCGCGCTGCAACTGAAGGTTGGATAGTGTGAGGTAGTACACGATCATCCGCGGACGTGCCGCCGCTTCCGGAAGGGGAAGCAGACGAATAGCGAATGGAGTGCCGCAGCGGCGCCTGGATGTGCCTTGCCTGGTTCGAGCCATGACGGGGAAGGAGTTGAAAGACTTTCCTCCGATAACGGCACGATTGATGTCGTGCTTCAATCCAGTGGGCGCCGCAACGAGCCCCGGCAACCAGCCGGGGACGATTGCAGGCAGCCTGAGGTGCCGTGTTGACATGCGGCCGTGACAGTACCCTGCAGAATCATCCGGTCGCAATCTGCTGGCGCTACTTTGCGCCCTGATTCGCCCGATGCCACTCATCGTCGATCGCAGCGAACACCGGTGGAACGAAGTCGTGCCCTTCAAATGACACTGCCTGCCCGTCCGCCGGATAGTCCAGCGCGACCGGCGCGCGCAGCGCATCCAGTATCCACTTCGGGTGCCGTCCGGTCGCGGCGACTTCGGCGAGCACCTCATGCTCGATGCGGCGGAGCAGACGCCACGTCAGGACGCCCGCGGAGCGGTAACGCGCGACAATGGCAGGCACCCGCTCCTGTATCGCTGTATTCGCGGACCAGAGTTCTTCCACTGCGTCGCCATCCCTTTCTGTTAGCCGTTATCCGAAATCTGGCGCGTGCGCGAACCGGTCGACAGAAGCCGGGGCGGTTCGAGCACGATGCCCCATGCGGTCAGCAAGCCATCGAAAGATGGCTGAGCCGCCTGCGTTCGGGGCGCGGGCAATGCGATGCCAGTTGCCCGATAGTGAACGCGCTCCTTCGCGCTTGCACCTGAACGCACGATGCGCTCAAGCGCGCCATTGCGCAACGGGTACTGCACGGCATCCGAAGCCGTGCGCGACTTCTTCAGTCCGGACGCCACAATCTCGCTGACCGTCGCGCGCGAACGTTCGCGAAACCACGCAAGCAGTACCTCAGCGCTTTCGTGCGTGCTCATCATCGGGTCTTCCTGCGCACGAGGCTTTGCCGCGCGATATGTGTAGTTGTTACCAGCGCGGCGAAATCGGGTCTCGACAAATTTGTGCGTGCGAATGAGGGCGTGAGCCTCCGGAGCATTGTGATAATCGGCTACACGGATTCGACGGGTTCGCGGGCACATAATCAGAAGCTGTCGCAAGCGCGTGCACAATCGGTCGTGCGATACCTGCGTAGCCAAGGCGTGACGGCGCAGGAGTTTACTGCCGAAGGTCATGGTCAGGACGATCCCGTGGCATCGAACGCGACGGTCGAGGGCCGAGCGCTTAATCGCCGCGTCGAGGTGCGCGTCACGGCTCTATAAGTCGAGATATAGAGGTCCCAGCTACCGGCCGTTGGAGAGAACGACCACTGTGGAATTCTCATGAACCCGTGCTCGATCCCAAGAGCATGGATCGGAGCCGGTATGGCCCTGCGTGATCCGGTAGCACGTCACGCAGGGGCGCCTGAAGGAAATGCTTCGGCGATGAGTCTCGTACCGCGAGCGTCAGCGTTTGCAACTTGCCGACGCTGAGTCTACCCATCCGGGCAACGTTGAGGGGCAGCCGGGATTCGTGAAATTTTGGCCGTCGGGCGACGCACCCGATTTCCCCGAGGTCAGTCTCGCCGCCGGGACCTGGATGTTCGGTTGTCCGAAGCTCAACGATTACGGAGTTGCGCGCGATCGTTGGGCGTCACTGGTCTATTACGGCTCTGACGGCTGCGTGGAGATAGGACAATCTGATCGCCGAGCGGTCGCTGCACGGTGTAGCTATTGGACGGCGCAACCTCTTGCTCTCGGGCTCCGACTCCTGTAGCGAGGGAGCCGCAGCAATCTACACCCTCATCGGCTCGGCACGTCTGAATGGCATGGATTCCGAAGCGTATCTGCACTACGTCATCGAGCGCATCGCCAACCACCCTGCTAGCCGCATCGACGAACTGCTGCCGTGGAACGTTGCGCCTCATCGGGGCGCCGTGGCACTTCCGCTCGAACAATCCGTCCCTGCGCCTCGGGCTATCTGGATGGAAATGCTGCGCGACCCGCAGTGCGCAGGGACGATTCATCTCGGCGTACTCGACGCTCAGGTCTCGATCAGATGAAGGAACTGCCTTACGCGTGGACTGCTGCCCTCACCAAAGAACGCCTGTGGTGTCGTGTCTTCGGCAACCACGCCGCCGTCCATGAAGACGACCCGATCCGCAACATCTCGCGCAAACCGCACCTCATGCGTGACGATCAGCATCGTCATACCCAGTTTTGCGACATCGCGCATGACATTCAGGACGTCCTCTCGTAGCGCTGGATCGAGAGCGGATGTGGGCTCGTCGAAGAGTATGACTTCCGGATCCATGGCAAGCGCACGCGCGATCGCTACGCGCTGCTTCTGACCGCCAGACAGCCGTCCCGGATACTCGTCGGCTTTTGCCGCCAGGCCAACCTGCGTCAGCAGGTGCATTGCACGCTCCAGTGCCTGCGCGCGGGGAACGCCCTTGACGCTGACCGGACCTTCCATCACATTTTCCAGTGCCGTCCTGTGTGCAAACAGGTTGAACGACTGGAACACCATTGCCGTGCGCTGGCGGATCGCGCGGATCCTCTTTTGATGCTCGCGTGACGGCTTCGATGAACCGGCGCATTCGACATCAATGCCGCACACAGTCACGGTGCCGGCATCCGGCATTTCGAGGAAATTCAGTGAGCGCAGCAGCGTGGTCTTTCCCGACCCGGACGGCCCCATCACCACGACAACTTCGCCTTTCGATACGCTGAAGTCGACGCCACGCAACACGTGGTTTTCGCCGAAGGCCTTCGAAAGTCCACGAACTTCGACTGTCCTGCTATCCGTATTCATACAAAACGCCTCGACAAGCGATTCTCGAGCACCGTCTGGACTATCGTGAGAATCTGGTTGATGCCCCAGTAGATGATGCCGACCATCAGGAACATTTCCATGTAGCGGAAGGTGGATGCGCCGACCTGGTCGGCCACGCGGGTCAGTTCTACCACCGTGATGGTCGAAGCGAGCGACGTGTCTTTGATTAGTGCAATCAGACGGCTGCCGACAGGCGGAATAGCGATGCGGAGGCCCTGGGGGAGGATAACGCGCAACATGGCTTTCCAGTAACCCATGCCCAGCGACATCGCCGCTTCCCACTGGCCCTTGTCCACTGCGTTGATGCCGGAGCGGAAGTTCTCGCTCAGATACGCTGCCGAGAACATCGTTAGCGCGAGAAGCGCGGCAGGAACGGGGTCAAGTGTCAGACCGTACCGGGGCAAGCCGAAATAAATCAGTAGTATCTGCACGAGCAGCGGCGTGCCACGGAAAATGGAAACGTATGCGAATGCGAGCGCGCGCAGTACGCCCATGCTCGAGACACGAGCGAGCGCGACGAGCAACCCCAGCGTTGAGCCAAGCACGAACGACGTCAAGCCGAGAAAGATAGTCATCAGCACCGCGCTCCTCAACAGCGGCAGCGAGCGCATGAAAAGTTCGGTCATGATTACTCCTTTTGCGCCTTGGCTTTCGCGATCATGCCGGCCATGTCGTAATCGCTCCCGACCCACTGCTTCGCAATGGCCTCAATCGTCCCGTCAGCCATCATTTCGCCGATCGCCTTATTGACTGCTGCGCGCAACGCCGGTTGGCCTTTCACGATAGCCGGCGCCGACAGCTGATAGATCAAGGGGTCGCCCACTTCCTTCACAGGTAAGTGGTTGACTTTTGCGTACTTCAAGCCGCCGAAGTGGGAAATAATCACCGCGTCGATCCGCCCGCTTCCCAGATCGTTGAAGATGAGCGCCCCATTGTCGTAGGAGCGGATATCGGAATCTTTCAGGTGTGCTCGTGCCCATGTTTCATTGCTCGAGCCGGTGACCACGCCTACCCGCTTGCCTTTAAGCGTGTCCTTGCCTTTAATGTCCGTGTTGCCGGCAGGTACGAAAATACGGAAATCCTCGACGCCGTATGGATCGCCGAAGTCAACCTGTTGCTCGCGTTCATGCGTAGGCGTGAGATCGTTCATCACGAGGTCGTACTTGCCCGTCTTCAACCCTTCCACGAAGTTCTTGAACGAATCGGCGACGAATACTACATTCGGCACGCCAATGCGCTTGCCGACTTCCTTTGCAATCGCGACGTCATAGCCGACAGGGTTATTGCTTTCGTCAAGCATGCTCCACGGCGGACTGCTCTGAGTATTGGCCACGCGCAATGTGCCGCTCGCCTTCGCCTGCGCAAGCAGGTCTGCCGCTTGCACAGCAGCGGGAAAGCTGAACGCTGCGCAAAGTCCCACGAAACTCACTGCCGTGAGAGCGCGTCTCCATCTATTGATTGCTTTCATCTCGTACTCACTGATCCAGGTAAGTTGAACGGAAAAATGCTAGGTACCGGCTACGCGGGTTCGTTTGAATGCGTCGAAACCGGCAAACAGGTCTTCAAGTAGTGTCGCTGGATCCTCCAACCCGATCGAAAGGCGCACAACAGGCTGGTCGGTCAGCGGGAAAGCACGCCCGGCCTGCAACGGGGCCGGATAGAAGGCAGCGAGGCTGTGCACCCCGCCCCAGCTCGCACCGATGGCGAAATGCTGGAGCGCATCGAAGAACGCGCTGAACGCGGCCTCTGGTGCGGGCTGGAGAATCAGGGAGAAGAGACACCCGCTGCTCGAAAAGTCCCGCTTCCAGATGGCGTGGCCGGTGTCGGACTGGAGCGCCGGGAACAGCACCTTGCTCACTTCCGGGTGGCGTTCGAGTTCCCCCGCAATCTGCAGCGTCGAGGCGCTTTGGGCGGCGAAGCGGACCTTCAGGGTTGCCAGACCACGCATCACGAGGAAGCAATCGTCGGGACTAGTCTGCTGGCCGAGAATGCTCTGCGTCTCGCGCACGCTCGCGTAGTGATCCGCGTCGTTCATGCTGATGCAGCCCATCAGCAGATCAGAATGGCCGCCAAAGAATTTTGTCGCGGCTTCGATGCTGAAGTCCACACCGTGTTCGAGCGGCTTGAAAGCGAGCGGACTTGCCCAGGTGTTGTCCATCATCGTCAATATGCCGTGACGTTTCGCGACTTCGACGATCGCCGGGATGTCGGGCATCTCCATTGTCACCGTACCCGGCGACTCCAGGCAGATCATGCGAGTGTTGGGCTTGATGTACTGACTAATCTCAGCCCCGATCGCAGGTGGATACATTTCGACCTCGACGTTGAAGTGCGCCAGCCACTTCTCCGCGAATGTCTTCAGCGCGCCGTAGCAGGCAGCAGACACGAGCAGGTGATCGCCACCGCGCACGAAAGCCATGACGGTCGTCATCAGCGCGGACTGACCTGAGGGCGTCACCACGCAATGCGCACCGCCTTCAAGTTCGGCGATGCGATGCTCCAGTTCGCGAGCCGTTGGCGTCCCGGTAATGCCATAGCTGTAACCGTCCGGTTGCCGCTCCTTCCGGCGCGCAAATTCGGCCAAAGAATCGAATACGACCGTGGATGCCCGCATGACGGCGGGCGAGAGGCTGCGGAACGGCGGCGGCGCTTTCTGGGTATGACTTGTCATCATGCTCTCGGTGATTGCGTGGTGGTGTATCGACGACTGCAGTTTACTTTCGCCCGGCTTTGCATCAACATCGGAAATAATTAGGTCAATAAGTACAGGTTATGAGGATCCGGGATATTGAGGTGTTCAGGGCGGTCATGAACGCGGGAAGCACGAGCAAAGCGGCGGCCCTGCTCGGCATTTCGCAACCGGCTGTGAGCCAGGCCATCAGGCGTCTGGAGACCATGGCGGACTTCGGGCTGTTCGAGCGCGTACGCAGTCGGCTCGTTCCCACCCAGGAAGCCGTCGCGCTGATGCGGGAAGTAGACCAGTACTTCCGAGGTTTCGAGGTCATCGAGCATCGAATCCGTAGTTTGCGATCCTACGGATTGGGGCGGCTGGCGATCGCCTGTCAGCCGGCACTCGGCACAGGCTTTCTGCCTCGCGTCATCGCGGCGTTCGATGCTCCGTCCAGAAACGTGCAAATATCGCTGCAGGTGATGAGCTCGCGCGAAGTGCATGAGAAGGTCTCGGCGGGCCAGGTAGATTTCGGCCTGATGTCCGACGAGATGTCGATGGCTGGCCTGGAGCACTCGGTATTCGTGCGTATGCCGGCTGTAGCCGTGATGAACCGGCATCACCCTTTAGCCGCGCGTCCTTTCATCGCCGTCGCGGATCTGCCTGAATTTCCGTTCATCGCACTGAATCCCGAAGACAGCGCGAGGCTGCGCCTGGAAACACAGCTCACAGCGCGCGAGATCCGCCTCAAGCCGGTCGTAGAGACGCCGTATTCGCACACCGTATGCGCACTGGCGCTCGCGGGAGTGGGCATAGGCATCGCTCATCCGCTCGTGACGCTGGACTTCAAGGAGAGAGGTCTTGTCGTGAAGCCGATTGACGTCGAGGTCATGTTCACAGGAGTACTGGTGTTTCGCCCCGGCACCCCGCTCACGGAAACTGCGAGGCAGTTCATGCGGCACATGAGGATGCAGCTTGAGCGGGACCAGAAGGCGCTCAACCTTGCGCTAAGCACTGCGGCGGCAGAGGAGGACGAAGCCGCCGTTCGCAAGCGCACTCGCCGCCCGGCAGGAAGGCGTGTGTCCCAAAGCCGCTAGTGCTCTGCTTCTCAGACTATCGGCGGTCATTATGTACTGCTATTCAATGTACCCAGTCTTCACTTTACACAAACGGCAGCGTGCATCCGTTGCTCACCGTCGACAGGCGTGCGTCGCACCCGCGAACGATCTCTCAATCAGGGAAAACCGCGGCCTGCGATGCGGCGAAAGCAGATAGCGCCTCGTTGGGCGAGTGCTCCGAATCGGTCAAGGCCAGTTCCCAGCCGACCGATGCCCCATAGTCGAACACAAACATGATGTCGCGCTTCAGCATAGACGCGTCGACGAACGCCGTCATCGTCCGGGCAAGCAACGCGAAGTGGTAGTGATAGTTGCGCGCCTCGGCGATCTCGGCAAACCCGAACGATGGGAGATCGGGCGCGAACATCCGGAAGCGGTCGGCGAGCTTCGTCATCAAATGGCGAAAATAGAAGGACGAGTTCGCAAAACCATGCAGTAACAGAAGCACGGGCGCATCAGCAGGTCCCGCTTCGCGATAGAAGACATCGACACCGGTGGCTCGAATCCACTCGTGCTGCATGGCTCTCGATGCATGCCGTGGCGTTTCGGTCTGTGCAAGACGACAACAGCGAAGCCTGCTGCCGCCAGGCTGCCGGCCAGAGCCGAGGCGGCGGGAGGGATTCAAGGGGCCGTCTCCGTCGCTCTGAGCAGCTACGTTCCATGGCCGACCATGCACGAGCGCATCCGCCCTCGCGCACATCCCTGCCTCACCCGCTCTGGCCTGCGACGAAAGGCTGTTTCAATGCGTCGAGTAAGCGTCGCACCGCCGCATTCACTCGTTCACACTGCGATCTATGCCGGAATGTCCCGCACTACTTCGGTCAACTTGCCGGTACTGATCTCGTAGAAGAAGCCGTAGAGCTTGACGTGCTTCGGCACTGCGGGGCTCGAACGAAGCAACTTGATGTCGTAGTTGAGCGACTCTTCGAAATCCATGATGGCGAGGCTATCGTGATCAAACAGGGTGGAGATATCAGCATGATGATGATCATGAAACTCCTCGATCATCAGCTCCGGCGTCAGTGTCGTCGTACCACAGAACGAGTGGTGAACTACAACGACATTTTGAACATCGAACAGATAATCCATCGCCGCCACGGACGCTAGAGCAAAGGCGGCGCGTCCACCCGCATTGGTCGTGGCAAACAGTGTGGCTGTGGATCCAACCCGGGTGCCATTTTCGTCGGTGATGATTTCTCCCGGGTAGACTTCGTCCCCGAAATGGTCGGCAACGGCCTGTGGGATTTCGACCGCCCGAGGGTCAAAACAGTGGATCACGAGCGTCTTCATTGGGATAGCCTGGTTCGCGCCCTCGAAGGCCTTCATGTCGAATCCGGGAAGATTCCTGTACTCATAATTACTGAACTTGCCCATTTTTCTGCTCCATTCCAGCGCCTTGAGCAGTTTCGCAACTGCCAACGGCTGCAGTTCCGCGTCCGATTCGATCAGGATCGCGCGGTCCGCGCCGATCGCCAGCGCGGTACGCAATGTTTCCTGCGATTGCGCAATACCGCAGGAGACCGCCACCACCTCGGTAGCCACACCGGCCTCCTTCAATCTCACGGCTTCTTCAACCGCAATCTCATCGAATGGATTCATCGACATTTTCACGTTCGAGATGTCGACGCCCGTACCGTGGGACTTCACGCCTACTTTGACGTTGGCATCGACCACACGCTTGACCGCTACTAGCACTTTCACTGTCTTGCTCCTTGCGCTGACTGGCGTTACGCCAGAAGTTACGCCAGAACGGATCGGGCGATGACCGTACGCTGAATCTCCGACGACCCCTCGTAGATGCGCAGGATCCGTGCATCGCGCACCAGCCGCTCGATCCGCATTTCGCGCGTGAATCCGTAGCCGCCGTGCATTTGCAGCGCGGCATCGGTGACGAATCCAACCATTTCCGACGCATAGAGCTTTGCCATCGAAGCCGCATCCGTAAACGGCTCGCCTGCCGCGCGCCGCGTGGCAGCCTGCAGCGTCAGGAGCCATGCCGCCTCGAGTTGCGTTTTCATGTCGGCAAATTTCCATTGCAACCCTTGCCTGGAGGCCAGCGATTCGTTGCCCACATGCCGCGTCTTTGCCCATTCAATGGCATCCGCCAGCGCCGCTTCGGCAAGACCGAGACTCGTCGCCGCCACGTCGAGCCTGCTGTTGTCGAGCACTTTCATTGCTGTGCGAAAGCCCGTGCCCTCTTCGCCCAACCGGTTCATGGCTGGCACATGGCAGTCGAGCGCGACTTCGTGGGCGGGGGCGCCTCGAATGCCCATCAGCATTTCGGCGGACGACACCGACACGCCCGGCGTATCCCGGTCCACCACGAAAGCACTGATTCCACGTGTGCCAAGCTCAGGCGCGGTCTTCGCATAGACCACGATGAATTGAGCCGCCGCTGCGTTCGAAATGAAATGCTTCACGCCACGCAGACGATAGCCGTCGCCCTCGCGAACTGCGTGCGTCGTCATTCCCGCGGGATTCGAGCCGGCTTGCGGTTCCGTCAGTGCAAACGCACCGAGCTTCACGCCGACTGCCGCGTCAGGCAGGTAACGTGCGCGCAGGGCGTCGTCACCGCCGATCAGGATCGAATCGGTCGCGAGATAGTGGGCGCCGATCATGGATGAGGTCGACGCGCACGCGGCTGCGATCTCCGCCAGCGCGAGAATGATTGCGGCAGGCGACGCACCAACGCCACCCCAACGCTCCGGCAGATTCATGCCCAGCACGCCCAGATCGGCGAGCGCGGGAACATAGCGCGTCGTGGAAATCTCTTCGCGGTCGATGTGTGCCGCGTGTGGCGCCAGTTCGGCCTCTGCAAATCGCCGAATGGCTTCTGAGATCTCGACGTCGGCTTCGGTCACACCCATTCTCTTAAACATAATATGTGATCCTTATTAATTTGCTTCGTGTGCTGGCACTGCGACCGGACCAATCGCCCCGCCATCGCGCAAGCCAGCGATGCGCGCAACGTCCAGACCAAGGTATCTCTCGAGCACCGCCTGCGTGTGCTCCCCAAGTCCAGGCGCACGCGTGGTTCGCATGGTGGGCCACGCCGAGAAGTGAACCGGCTGCCGTGGCAAACGCAACGCGCCGCCATGCGCGCTCGTCGTTTCGATCAGCAGTCCACGCGCGCGCGCCTGCTCGCTCTCGAGGGCCTCGCTGATGTTCTGGATCGGCGCGACGGGAATGCCAACGTCGCTCAACCGCGCGTTGACTTCCGCAATGCTATGCACTGCAGACCATGACTCTACGTAAGCGCGCAGCGCAGCTTCGTTTTCGCAGCGCGTGGCATCGTCGATAAAGCGCGCATCGCCGATGAGTTCAGGCTGGCCTATTGACTGCGCGAAGCGCTCGAACAGCCGGTTGTTGAGCACGGCTACCACGAAGTAGCCGTCTTTCGCACGATAGGCGCCAAATGGTGCGGACGACGCATGCCGGTTGCCCACGCGCCGCGGCGCGACGCCGGTCGTTGCGTAGCGCGCAACCATGCCGGCCGTGAGACTGAGCGTGGCGTCGAACATCGCCACATCCACGTGCGTACCCTTACCGGTGCGCTCGCGCGCCAGCAAAGCGGCCAGCACACCCCACGAGGCGAAAAGGCCGCTGACCGCATCCGAGATCGAATCGCCCACCAGCGTCGGCGCGCCGTCGGGCGAACCGGTCACATCCATGAGTCCGCACATGGCTTGCAGAATGATGTCGTACGCGGGACGATGCGATTCGGGGCCAGTCTGACCGAAACCCGAAACGCTTGCGTAGACGAGCGCGGGATTCAGCGCAGAGAGTTCCGCGTAACCGATGCCAAGACGCTCGGCCACGCCTGGCCGGAAGTTCTCCAAGACCACGTCGGCCTGCGCGCACAGCGACTGCGCGAGCACTCGTCCATCGTCGTGCTTCAGGTCGATCACGACGCTTTGCTTGTTGCGGTTCATCGCGTGGAAAAGTCCGCTTTCCCCTGCGGAAAACGGGCCAATTGCGCGGTAGTCGTCGCCGGCGGGCGGCTCGATCTTGATGACTTCGGCGCCCAGGTCGGCAAGGATCATCCCGCAAGTGGGACCCATGACCATGTGAGTGAATTCGACGACACGCACGCCGTCGAGCGGCAGCCGCGTGGCTGTGTTCAGACTTGCTGTACTCATAACATCCTCAGGATAACGAATCGACTGGCACGGCGGTATTGAAGGTTTTTGGCAGACCGGCTCGCCACAAC
>NZ_DATJWR010000194.1:0-37659 GCF_035501035.1 Paraburkholderia sp. | reverse complement strand
TCGCCGGCCGAGAGGCCGCCCGTGACGATCCAGTCGTTGCGGTAGCTTTCGTCGGTATCGACGTCCTTGCGTGCCACCTTGCCATCGGCGCCCACCACCATCGCATAGGAGCCGACCGTGTCGCGCTGGATGGCTGGCTGGGGAACCAGGTACACGCCGTTGCGCTGGCCCAGATCGACATTCAGCGAGACGTACATGCCCGGCAGCAACTGGTGCTGCGGGTTGGGAATCTGCGCGCGCAGGCTGACCGCGCCCGTGGTCGCGTTCACGGAAAAATCGGTGAAATCCAGCGTGCCGAGCTGATCGTAGGGTGAGCCGTTGGGCAGGATGACCTGGACCGAGGTCTTGTTTTGCGCGGCGAGCGCGACATCGCCCTTGCTCTGGGCCTCTTTCAACGTGATCAGGTCGGCCGCGCTGATCGTGAAGTTCACGTAGAGCGGATCGATCTGTTCGACCGTGGCGAGCAATGTGCCGCCTGAACCCGCATCGGTCGTGCCGTTGCCCACGACCGCGCCGGCGGTCACCTGTTGCTGGCCGGCAATGCCGGCGATAGGCGAGGTCACCTTCGTATAGCCGAGATTCACGCGCGCGCCTTGAACCGCGGCTTCGTCGGCCTTGACCTTGGCAGCGGCGCTGCGTTCAGCGGCGTCGGCGTCGTCGGCCGTTTGCTGCGAGATGGAGCCGATCGGCAACAGCTTGCGATAACGCTCGGCGATAACGTGATCGTTCACGTAGGTCGCCTGGTCCTGGGCGAGCGTGGCGAGATCGGTGTTGAGCACTGTTTCGTAATAAGTGGGATCGATCTCGAACAGCGTTTGTCCCGCCTTGACCTGGCTGCCTTCCGTATAGATGCGCTTCATCAGCACGCCCGAAACCCGCGCTGTCACGTTGGCGCTGTAAAACGGCGACAAGCGTCCGACGAAGCTGCGGGTGAGCGGTACGTTAGCGGGTTCGGCTTGCATGACGCCCACATGAGGCGTCGGCGGCGCCGGCGGCGGTTCGCTTTTGCCGCAGCCGAAAAGCGCGAGGAGGCCGATTGAAACAATGGATGAGCGTGTGCGTGGATGGATTGGCATTATCGAAACGATTCGGGCAGGATCGGAGAAGGGGAGCAGCGCGCAAGGCCGCTGGACATGCGCTCAGCGACTGCTTTTGGAGGAAGCGAGGACGTCGGCGGGTGCTTCGGTTGCTTCATTCCAACGCCATCCCCCACCCAGGCTTTTGATCAGCGTTACGCTGCTCAACGTGAGCGAGGCTTGCGTGTCCGCGAGATTCTGTTGCGCGAGCAATAGCGTGAGCTGTTGTGTGAGAACGTTCTGCTCGCTCGCCGAGCCAACCTCGAACTGTGCGTGCTCGCTGTCGAAGAGATGCTTGTTGCGCGCGTAAATGTCGGCGAAAGCGTGTTCCTGTTGCTTCAGATGGTTCCACGAGGACAGGCTGTCCTCGACGCTCTGGAAAGCCGTGAGCACCGTCTGCCGGTAGGCGGCCACGTTTTGATCGTAGGTCGCGCGAGCCTCGCGCACGGCGGCCTCGCGCGCGCCGCCGTCGAAGATCGTCGCCGCGAGGTCGGGGCCGAGCGTCCAGTAGCGGCTCGGCACCGAGAAGAGATTCGCGAGCATGTTGTGCTGGAATCCGCCTTGTGCCGAGAGTGTCAGCGTCGGGAAGAACGCCGCCTTGGCCACGCCGATCTTTGCGTTCGCGGAAGCCGCAGCACGCTCGGCGCTGACGACGTCATAGCGCCGTTCGAGCAGCTGCGAAGGCAACGCCAGCGGGACGGCCGGCGCGATGAACGCGTAGTGCGGCTCGGGCGCGATGGAGAACGTGGCCGGAGGCACGCCGGTCAGTACCGCCAGCGCGTGTTCATATTGTTCGCGCGATGTTTGCGTTGCCTGAAGGTCGGCGATCACCACCTCGAGATTGTCTTGCGCGGCAAGCACGCTGTCGTTCGAGGCTTCGCCCTGTGCGTAACTCGCGCGCGTCATGTCCAGTATGTGGGCGTCGATCTGCTGTTGCTGCGTGAGCAGCCCGATATCGACATCCGCGCGACGCAGTGCGAAGTAGTCCATTGCGACGCTCGCCTCGATCGAGAGGCGTTCTCCGGCCAGTTGTGCGTCGCTTGCCTGTGCGCTTTCCTTGCTCGATTCGATTTGTCGGCGAATGCCGCCCCACAGATCGAGTTCCCAGTTGGCGGAGAGCCCAGCCGAAACCAGATTGTGCACACCCGGCTGCAGGAAGCCTGTCGACGTTCCGTTCGCGACCGCAGCGCCCGTTCCCGTTCCGGACCGTCCGGCGGACATCCCCGCGCCGATCGTCGGGAAGAGGCTGGCCTCGCTCCCTTGTACGGCCGCTTGCGCAAGCCGGTAAGCCGCTTCAGCCTGGGCGATCGACGGGTTCGCCTTCTGCGCCTGTTTGATGAGGTTGGCCAGCGTGTCGTCGTGGTAATCGAGCCACCAGGTGCTCGATAGCGACGCCTGCGGATTCGCGTTTGCGCGTTGCCAGTCGACGCCTTCCTTGAAGCTAGTCGGTACTTCTACGGCCGGTTTTGTGTAGTCCGGTCCCACTGCGCAGCCCGCGATAAGGACGGCCATGACAGACGTGCAGCACCATAGCAGCGTGCTTTGCCTTATCCGGGGGCGAACGATGTCGCCGCCGCGAGGCCTGAGTGAAACGTTCATTCCTGAGCCTGAAGGATGAGAGTGAGGTGGGGAGGAGGGCGGTGCGTTCCGACGAAAAGTGGTCTAATCACGCTGTTTCGGAGGCAGCTTAGACTGCCTTTCGTCCCACCACTAGACGGTCAGGATGGCGGGGTCTCATCCATATTCACGAGGAATGCATGCTGGATCTGAATCAAATTCGTTTCTTCGTGGAAGTGGTGCGCGCAGGAAGCTTCGCGGAGGCTGCACGCCGTTTGGGCATGCCCGCGAATACAGTTAGCCGCCACGTTCAGCAACTGGAAGACGACCTGAAGAGCCGCCTGATCCTGCGTACGACGCGAAAGCTGACCCTCACGGCCATCGGGCAGACGTTCTACGAGCAATGCACAGCGCACATAGAAGGGCTGATGCTGGCGGGGCGGCAGGCGGCCGACACGCAGGCCGAACCCGTTGGCCCGTTGCGCGTGGCGCTCAACGATGGGTTCTTCGAAGTCTTTCCCATTTCGTCGATCACGGATTTTCTGGTCAGCTATCCGGGCATCAATCTGGAACTCGTTCCCGACAATGCTTATCTGGACCTGATGGCGAGCGGCGTGGATCTGGCCTTTCGTCCCGAAACCGTGCTGGATGACGACACGACGCGCAGCGTGCTGACGACCTCGCGCTGGAGACTCGTTGCGGCGCCGAAGTATCTCGAGTCCCATGGAACGCCGGCAACGCTCGACGAGCTCGGCCAACACGATTGCCTCGTGATTTCCCGAAAGGACTTTGGGCCCGTCACGTGGCAGCTAAGCGGCCCCGATGGGCGCGCGGAAGTTCCGGTGCGTGGGCGCCTGCTCGCAACCTCGACCACGCCGGTCAGGCAGGCGGCTCTCGCCGGTCTGGGCATTGCGCTGCTTCCCGAACTGCGCATCAGGAAAGATATCGAGGACGGACGCCTTGTCTGCGTGCTCGATCAATATCGCTCGGACAAAATCAACTTTTGCGCGGTCTTCCCCGACCGTCGGCACATCAGGCGGGCGGCAACGATCTTCGTGGACCACGTTCGCAGCACGCTGGTGGCCATGCTCAATCAATGAGTCACTGAAGGGCTCTGCCGGCGTTCGGATTGCATCGCTTTCTGGCGGACAGTCATCCGGATTGGCGCACTAGTGGGAGCAAGCGCGCTCCGATAGATTGACCAGGCGATTCTTGCTGCGGCTGCTGCCATGCAGTCGCCTGGAGCGCAGCTGAACGATCGGGCCGCGCCACATACGATCATGGCTTGCCTGAATGATCGCGGGGCTCAGGCATGCCACTTATCTAGTTATCCGAAATTATTCAGCCACATCCTCACTGTGCCGCCGCACCAAAGAAAAATGGCGCCGCAGGCATTGAGCCTGCGGCGCCATTGCGTGGCGCTACGACGAGAACCTACAACGAAAACATCTCGCCGCAGCCCGACAGCGTGCTTACATCGTCACGGTGTCGGCCACTTCCTTGAAGTCTTCGATCTGGTCGAAGTTCATGTACTTGTAGATCTTGTCGCCGTTGGCGTTGATCACGCCGATGTCGGCCATGTACTCTTCCTTGGTCGGGATCTTGCCCAGGCGCGAGCAGATTGCCGCCAGTTCCGCCGAGCCGAGGTACACGTTCGTGTTCTTGCCGAGGCGGTTCGGGAAGTTACGCGTCGAGGTCGACATGACCGTCGCGCCTTCGCGCACCTGTGCCTGGTTGCCCATGCACAGCGAGCAGCCCGGCATTTCGGTACGGGCACCAGCCGTGCCGAAGACGCCGTAGTGACCCTCTTCGGTCAGCTGCTTCTGGTCCATCTTGGTCGGCGGAGCCACCCACAGCTTCACGGGGATGTCGCGCTTGCCTTCGAGCAGCTTCGACGCGGCACGGAAGTGGCCGATGTTGGTCATGCACGAGCCGATGAACACTTCGTCGATCTTCGCGCCAGCGACGTCAGACAGCGTCTTCACGTCGTCCGGATCGTTCGGGCAGGCCACGATCGGCTCGTGGATGTCGGCCAGATCGATCTCGATGACGGCGGCGTACTCGGCATCGGCGTCCGGCTGCAGCAGCTCCGGCTTGGCCAGCCATTGCTCCATCGCCTTGATGCGGCGCTGCAGGCTGCGCGGGTCCTGGTAGCCCTGGGCGATCATCCACTTCAGCAGCGTGATGTTGCTGTTGAGGTATTCGATGATCGGTTCCTTGTTCAGGTGGACCGTGCAACCGGCGGCCGAACGCTCAGCGGAAGCATCCGACAGTTCGAACGCTTGCTCGACCTTCAGATCGGGCAGGCCTTCGATTTCGAGAATGCGGCCCGAGAAGATGTTCTTCTTGCCTTGCTTGGCGACCGTCAGCGTGCCTTGCTTGATGGCGTACAGCGGGATTGCGTTGACGAGGTCACGCAGCGTCACGCCCGGCTGCATCTTGCCCTTGAAGCGGACCAGCACCGATTCCGGCATATCCAGCGGCATCACGCCGGTGGCAGCCGCAAAGGCGACCAGACCCGAGCCGGCCGGGAAGCTGATGCCGATCGGGAAGCGCGTGTGCGAGTCGCCGCCGGTGCCCACGGTGTCGGGCAGCAGCATGCGGTTCAGCCAGGAGTGGATCACGCCGTCACCCGGGCGCAGCGCAATGCCGCCACGGTTGCTGATGAAGTTCGGCAGCGTCTGGTGGGTCTTCACGTCCACCGGCTTCGGATAGGCGGCGGTGTGGCAGAACGACTGCATGACGAGGTCGGCCGAGAAGCCGAGGCACGCCAGGTCCTTCAGTTCGTCGCGGGTCATCGGGCCGGTGGTGTCTTGCGAGCCGACCGAGGTCATCTTCGGTTCGCAATACGCACCCGGGCGCACGCCCTGGCCTTCCGGCAGGCCGCAGGCGCGGCCGACCATCTTCTGCGCCAGCGAGAAGCCGCGGCCGCTGTCGGCCGGCTGCTGCGGCAGGCGGAACAGGGTCGACGGAGCGAGGCCCAGCGCTTCACGCGCCTTGGCGGTCAGACCGCGGCCGATGATCAGCGGAATCCGGCCGCCGGCGCGCACTTCGTCGAACAGCACTTCGGACTTGACCTGGAACTCGGCGATCACTTCACCGTTCTTCAGCGCTTTGCCTTCGTACGGGCGCAGTTCGACCACGTCGCCCATTTCCATCTTCGACACGTCGAGTTCGATCGGCAGGGCGCCGGCGTCTTCCATCGTGTTGTAGAAGATCGGGGCGATCTTGCCGCCCAGGCACACGCCGCCGAAGCGCTTGTTCGGGATGAAGGGGATGTCTTCACCCGTGAACCACAGCACCGAGTTGGTGGCGGACTTGCGCGAGGAGCCGGTGCCGACCACGTCGCCCACGTAGGCGACCAGGTGACCCTTTTCCTTCAGCGATTCGATGAACTTGACCGGGCCACGCTTGCCGTCTTCTTCCGGCGTGATGCCGGGACGGGCGTTCTTCAGCATTGCCAGCGCGTGCAGCGGGATGTCGGGGCGGGTGGTGGCGTCCGGGGCCGGCGACAGGTCGTCCGTGTTGGTTTCGCCCGTCACCTTGAAGACGGTGATCGTCAGGCTTTGCGGCACTTCCGGACGGCTCGTGAACCATTCGGCGTCGGCCCAGCTTTGCATCACGGCGCGGGCGTTGGCGTTGCCCTTGTCGGCCAGTTCCTTGACGTCGTGGAACTGGTCGAACATCAGCAGGGTCTTCTTCAGCGCTTCGGCGGCCACGGTGCCCACTTCGGCGTCGGAGAGCAGCTCGATCAGCGGCTGGATGTTGTAGCCGCCCAGCATCGTGCCGAGCAGTTCCGTGGCGCGCGCACGCGAGATCAGCGCGCAGGCGGTCTCGCCTTTGGCCACGGCGGCGAGGAAGCCCGCCTTCACACGCGCGGCTTCGTCCACGCCGGCAGGCACGCGGTTGGTGATCAGGTCGACCAGGGTCTGTTCTTCGCCGGCAGGCGGATTCGTCAGCAGCTCGACCAGCTCGGCGGTCTGCTTAGCTGTCAACGGCAGGGGGGGAATGCCGAGCGCGGCGCGTTCGGCTACGTGAGCACGAAAGGATTCAAGCATGGGGGACCTGCTGATATTGCGGTTCAGGGGAGGGCTTTCCCGGCACGCCGAGGCTGTTCCGGGCACTGCTTTGATCGCGATTCTAGTTGCAATGCCGTCTAACGTCAAATGTCTTATGTCTTATATAAGAGTTGAGCAGGGGGCAAGGGGAGATCAAGGCTGCGAGAAATAAGGGGCCTTTTCGTGCGAAATCCTGGCGGGTGGCCCGAGAGCCTTGCTGCACCGGGCATACCGGGGGTAGCGCAGAGGCGCAACACGATTAGCGCCCAGCGCCCCACCCGCGATTTCGGATCGTCCTCTGATGCGGCGGAAACCATACAGGGTTGTAGTTTCACTATATGGAATAGGGGCGCGGGCGGGAGTGGTCGTCGGCCTGCGTGGCGTGACCGATCCTCGGTGGCAACTCGCTTTCGGCGGCGGGATATTCTGCGTTTCCCCGTGGATTCCGGGGAGTGGCAAACCGGTCAGGGTGATTCGCGCCCTCGATGCGAACGCAACGCAGCAACGATGCGATTCGGTCATCTTGATTCACGGCAAGCAACGACGTTGTGTCGAATTCTGATGTGCCGAGGGAATGCTAACCTTCGGCTACGTAGCGCAAAGCATCCTTTGATCGGAACGCGACAGACATGCGCTACGAGAAGGCCCCGGAGTTCTGTGGAATCCCGGGGCCTTCGCCTTTGTGTAGCTCACAGGTTGAATCGTCGACTCATCAGCCGGCGATCGCCATACCGCTTATTGGTAGCCCATCGTGAACGTGGCAATTCCGTTCGCACTTCCGGCGGTGATGGTCGCACCTGTTTGCACGTAGCGCGCCGCCAGCGGGATATTGAACGTGCCATTGATGCTTTGTCCCGCCATCCATTGATTCTTGTTGCCGATTGCGCTGGAAGCCGGGCCATAGCTGATGACGTTCGTGCCGTTGCGTATCTGGATGCCGATACCCTTGGCTTTCGACGTAGACGTCAACGACAGCACGTTGGACGTATTCGCTGTATTCGTCTGGTCGGTCAATGTCGTATAGATGGTTGCCGCCACACCCTGCGCACCGCCCGCACAATTCAGCCCGATGTTGAATGACTTCTCTGGCGAGGTCGACCCGATGCCGGAGAACGCGGTTCGCGGCACATCGCCCAATGGCACCTGGATTGACGGTGTCGTCACCGTACACGTGGGGATCGTTGGATTGACGACGATCGGGGCATTCAGATAGATGTAGAAGATCGGATACGCGCCGTTCTGGGCTGCATACTGAACGATATTCCCGCTGATGCTGCCGCCTGTTGTAACCGTGCCCGTCTTGATGACGTCGATGGAGAAGCCGATGGTCAAATTAAAGCTGTTATTTCCGGACCAGCTAGTACTGCTAACAGGATAATACGATCCTGTTGTCGTATCCGTGAACCTCAGTCCTATGCCAGGAATATTGGTCGAATAGGTTTTGTAGGTGCTGTTGTACGTGCCCACGCCGCTTTCGACTATCGTACCGTAGTTTCCAGGACTGCAATTCACGCTACTTTGCGCACTGGCGAAGAGCATGCCTGAACTCCACAGCACGGTGTTGTGAAAACAACTAAATTTCACGATCCCTGTCGATTCCCGGCGGCGGTCGCAAGATTGGCCTCAAAGCGGGGACAAACGGCTGGTACTGCCGTGTATCAACAGCTTAGGAGACCTTTGCGCTTCGGGATGGAGCAGGGAGCGGGTGGGGAAAAGCGGGGGGGGGGAGAAGCAGGGCGCGCGCAGTGGGCACGCCTGCCCGCGCATGCCTTTGGCTGGCGCGGGCAGGGGTAGCGGCGAAGCAGGGCAGCGAAGCAGAAAAGCAGAAAAGCGGAAGAATCGCGCGTTACGAACGCGCTTCGCCGGCGTCGCGGCAGCCAAACCATCGGCGCGCCGAACGCGCCTCCGCGCTTTCGGCCACGTCGCGCCACCAGCGCTCACCGCGATGGGGCGCGGCCAGGTCGAGCCGCTCGCCCATGCAAGGCGTGGACAAGGTCACGCCGCGCGCGAGCGCGAGGCCCGTCACACGCTCGAACGGGTCCTGCCAGTGATGCATCGCGAGATCGAACGTGCCGTTGTGGATCGGCACGAGCCAGTTGCCGCGCAAATCCACATGGGCCTGCACGGTTTCCTCGGGCTGCATGTGGACGTAGGGCCAGTGCGGGTCGTAGGCGCCGGTTTCGATGAAGGTCGCGTCGAACGGGCCGAGCCGCTCGCCAATCGTGCGAAAGCCGTCGAAGTAGCCCGTGTCGCCGCTGAAGAACACGCGCAGGTCGTCGTCGGCGATCACCCATGAGGCCCACAGCGTGCTGTTGCCGTCGAAGAGGCTGCGCCCCGAGAAGTGCTGCGCGGGCGTCGCCGCAAACTCGATGCCATCGACAGTCGCACCTTGCCACCAATCGAACTGGCGCACCTTCGCGCCCTCGATACCCCATTCGATCAGGCGGTCGCCCACGCCGAGCGGCGTGAGGAAGACACCCGTCGTGGCGGCGAGCGTGAGCACCGTCTCGCGATCGAGATGGTCGTAGTGGTCGTGCGAAAGGATCACGCCGCGCAAGGGCGGCAGGTCGGCGAGCGCAATGGGCGGCGCGTGAAAGCGCTTCGGCCCGAGGCTGCGAAACGGCGACGCGCGCTCCGCAAATACCGGGTCGGTCAGCCAGAACTGGCCGCGCAGCTTGAAGAGCAGCGTGGAATGGCCGAGCCGCCAGACGCTACGGTCGGGAGCAGCCTCGACCTGGCCGCGCGTGAGCGGGTGAACCGGCAGCACGCCGGCCGGCATCGTGCCGCGCGGCTTGTTGAAGATCATGTCCCACATGATCTTCAGCGTCTTGCCGAAGCGCTCGGCCGGGCGTGGCCGCACGTTGCGAAAGCGCTCGCCGTCGTGCTGCGGCGAGGTGCGCGAAAGCGCGCGCCCGCGCTGCGCGGCGGTCAGGCCCAAGGTGCGGCTGAGGGAGGCGAATGGCGAGGTCATTGGCGGCGGCCGGTAGTGAGAACGAAAAGTAGACTGGGTAGTGTAGTTTATTCGGGGGGAAAGTAAACTGCCCGGTGTAAAATTAAAAAATGGATCCGAGTGCCATTCCCGACAGCCCCCAACGCCTGACCGACCGCAAGCGCGCCGCCATCGTCGCCGCGGCGATCGACGAATTCCTTGCTTCCGGTTTCGAAGCCACGAGCATGGACCGCATCGCCGCGCGCGCAAGCGTCTCGAAGCGCACGGTCTACAACCATTTCCCGAGCAAGGAGGCGCTGTTCGCGGCGATCCTGCGCCAGCTCTGGGACGCGAGCGCCGCCGGCGACGCGCCCGCGTACCGCGCTACCGTGCCCTTGCGCGCCCAGCTCATCGATCTCCTCATGCGCAAGCTGCGGCTCCTGAACGACGCAGCGTTTCTTTCCCTCGCGCGCGTGGCCATCGCGGCGGGCATTCATTCTCCCGAGCGTGCGCGCGACATGGTGGCCCGCATTGGCGAGCGCGAGGAGGACCTTACGCTCTGGGTGCGCGCAGCCGCCGCCGACGGCCGGCTCAAGATGCCTGATTCCGTATTTGCGGCGCAGCAGTTGCACGGCCTCGTGAAGGCTTTTGCCTTCTGGCCGCAGGTGACGATGGGGCAGCCGCCGCTCGACGAAACTCAACAGCGGCAGGTTGCCGAATCGACCGCCGATCTTTTTCTCGCGCGCTACGCCTGAGCTAGCGAGCCGCGCGTCGCGCCACCGAAGCGTTTCTGTTTTTCCATCTCGACTAGACTCTTGCCTTTCAGGATCGCAGGCCGACTGGAAGGAGAGATTCATGCCATTCATGCTGCTGATCGTCGAGCCGCGCGGCCAGCGCGACACGCGAGCGCAAGCCGAAGGCGAGGCGCTCTACGCGCGTATGGTCGAGTTCGCCGAGGAGCTCGCCGCCGAGGGCCAGCTGATCGAGGCACACGCACTCACAGCGGACACTAACGCCGCGCGCGTGCGGGTGCGCGAAGGCCGTGCGAGCGTCGTCGATGGGCCGTTCGCCGAAGCCAAGGAGATGATCGGCGGCTTCTTCCTGCTCGATTGCGCGACGCGCGACGAGGCCGTCGCCATTGCGCAGCGCTGTCCCGCGGCCGCATGGGCGAGCGTCGAAGTGCGTGAGACCGGTCCCTGCTTTCGCTGAAGCGGCCACACTGCCAGGTGATTTCCCTGGGGCAGCAAAAAATCTGCATTCCGTTGTCGATTTCCCCGCGCCCCGTGCGTCGTGTTCATGAGCGCACCAACCGGTGCCGCTTTCATCGAACGTGAAAACCAGGAGAAGACGATGCGATTCATGATCATGGTGCGCGCGAACGCGCTGAGCGAATCGGGCGAGACCCCGAACGACGAGGAAATGTTCGCCGAGATGGCCAGGTATCACGAGGAACTGGCGAAGGCGGGCGTGCTGCTCGACGCCTCGGGCCTGCAGCCGAGCTCGCGCGGCTTTCGCGTGCGCTACAGGGAAGGCAAGCCGACCATTGTCGACGGGCCGTTCGCCGAGACGAAAGAACTGATCGCCGGCTACACGCTGATCCAGGTGCGCTCGCGCGATGAAGCGCTCGAATGGGCGCGCCGCTTCCCGGCACCGTTCGGCAAGCACGCCGATGGCGAGATCGAGGTGCGCCAACTCTACGAACTCGAAGACTTCGCGCAATGCGAAGGCATCGAGCGTTTTCGCAAGCTCGAGGCGCAACGTAAGTCATCCTGATAATCGCCCGTTAGCCGGATAAACACATCAACGGGTTCATTGCGAGGACACGATCATGCACAAGCACATTTTCGTCAATCTGGGCGTGCGCGACCTCAAGCGCTCGATGGACTTCTTTGGCCAGCTCGGCTTCCAGTTCGACCCGAAATTCACCAACGAGCAGGCCGCCTGCATGGTGCTCGGCGAGAACATGTACGCCATGCTGCTCACCACCGGCTTCATGCGCAACTTCACCGACAAGGCGCTCGTGGATGCCCGCGAAAGCACCGAGGTGCTGACCTGCCTCTCATGCGTTTCGCGCGAGGAAGTGGACGGGATCGTCGAGAAGGCGCTCGCGGCGGGCGGCACCTCGAAGCGTGCGCCAATGGAATGCGGCAGCGACATGTACGGGAGGAGCTTCGAAGACCCCGATGGCCATATCTGGGAATTGATGTACATGTCTGCGGCGGCCGTCGAAAAGGGCGCGCACGGCTCGTGACCCAGGAGCGCGACGAACGCGACGAACGTGACGAGCGCGACACGCACGCCGCGACGCGCCGCGCGGTCGAGGCCGTGTGGCGCATCGAGTCGGCGAAGGTGATCGCGCACGCCGCGCGCATCGTGCGCGACGTGGGCGTGGCCGAGGAAGTCGCGCAGGACGCATTCGTCGCCGCACTGGAGCGCTGGCCCGCGAGCGGTATTCCCGAGAACCCCGGAGCGTGGCTCATGACCGCCGCGAAGCATCGCGCGCTCGACCGGCTACGGCGCGCGGCCTCTCATGCACGCGCACACGAGGCGATGGGCGCGGACCTCGAAGCACTCGAAGCGCACTTCGCGCCAGATTTCGTGGAGGCGCTCGACGCCGCGCACGAAGACGAGATCGGCGACGACCTGCTGCGGCTCGTGTTCGTCGCGTGTCATCCGATGCTGCCGAAGGAGGGGCGTGTCGCGCTCACGCTGCGACTGCTTGGGGGTCTCACCACGGCCGAGATCACGCGCGCGTTCCTCCTGCCCGAGGCGACCGTCGCGCAGCGCATCGTGCGCGCGAAGCGCACGCTTTCTGCGGCGAAGGTGCCGTTCGAAGTGCCGCGGCTCGTCGAGATCGATCCGCGACTTGCTTCGGTGTTCGAAGTGATTTACCTGATCTTCAACGAGGGCTACACGGCCACGGCGGGCGAGGACTGGATGCGGCCCGTGCTTTGCGAGGAAGCGCTGCGGCTAGGCCGCATGCTCGCCGAACTCGTGCCGGCCGAGAGCGAGGCGCACGCTCTCGTGGCGTTGATGGAACTGCAGGCTTCGCGTCTGCCCGCGCGCGTGGACCGCAAGGGGCGGCCCGTACTACTCGCCGATCAGGACCGCAGCCGCTGGGACACGCTGCTGATCCGCCGAGGCCTTGCCGCGCTTGCGCGCGGCGCAGCCTGCGCGGGCGCGCCGGGCCCTTATGCGCTGCAGGCCGCGCTCGCGGCGTGCCATGCGCGCGCGCCGAGCGCGGCGGCGACGGACTGGGCGCGGATCGTCTCGATCTACGACGCGCTCCTTAAGCTCGACGCATCGCCCGTCGTGCGGCTCAATCGCGCCGTGGCGGTGGGCATGGCGCAGGGGCCGCAGGCGGCGCTCGATCTCGTCGATGCGCTTTGCAAGGAGCCCGTGCTGCGCCACTATCCGTGGCTGCCCGCGGCGCGCGGCGACCTGCTCGCGAAGCTCGAACGCCACGCAGAGGCACGCTCGGAATTCGAACGCGCGGCGACGCTCACGCAGAATGCGCGCGACCGCGAAGTGCTGCTGGCCCGGGCGCAGGCTTGCGTGCCGCGCGACCCGGAATAGGCGCGCTGTGTCGATCCCGTCGCGAACGAGGCCACGACGGGCAAGATGTGACGATGCAGCGACTCGGACCGTAACGGCAACGAAATCGCTAACCGAAGACCCGCGCCCAAACCGCGCGAATGCGCCGCGCGCGATCTTCGAGCAGGTACCACGCGGCCAGCGCGAAGAGGCCCGATATCACGCCCGTCAGCAGGTGCTCGAGAATGGGAATGCGGTAGTGGCTCTTGTGCGACCAGGCGTCGCCGATCGCCGTGAGGCAGCCGACAACGAGCGCATTGCCATATCGATGCGAATAGAGCCTCGCCGCCGGGGTGAATGTCAACAGCACCGCGAGGAGGCCGGTGAGCAGCCCGGTCTGAAGGGCGATCGCCCAGTGGGCAGCACTCATGAAGTTGCCCCAGCTTCCTGGCATGCAGGTCATGCACGCGCTGGTCGGTTGCCAGAAGCGCTGGACGAATAACCTCGCGCGGCGTATCCAGTCGCTAGTCAGGCTCGACATGACGTGTCCCCTTCGTCGCCGCGGCCATGCGCCAGGCGCGTACCGCTACACAAAGCGCTTGCGCGCGAACAAGGAAAGATCCATGTGGCTCTCGCCCTGCGTGATCCGCTCGGCCAGCGCCTCGCCAATCGCACTGGCGAACTTGAAGCCGTGCCCGGAAAAGCCGGTCGCAATGTGGACGTTCGGGCAGGCGGGCACCCGGTCGATGATGAAATGCGTGTCGGGCGTCATGTCGTATTCGCATGCACGGCCCACGCGCAACTTGCCCGCGCCCGGCAGGTAGCGCTGCAGGAAGGCTTGCAGATCGCCGAGGTCGGTTGGCTCGGCGCCGAATGGAGCGAGCGGCGCATCGGTGGAGACGGCTTCGCCCGCATCATGCCGGCCGAGCTTCAGGCCGCTGCCGTCGAGATCGGGGAACCCGTAGTACCCGCCGATATCCGTGGCGACGAAAAAGCCGGGGAACCGGTCCGGCGCAAACAACCCCGAAGCGGCCTCGAACCATGCGAAGGTCTTGCGCACACGCGTAACGGGAACGTCCAGACCCAGGGGCGCGAGCAGATGCCGGGTCGATTTGCCGGCGCACACGATGAGGTCGCGCGCCGAGAATTTTTCGTCCTTGTCGGTCCAGACGTTGACGGTCTCCCGGCCATGGCACGCCATGCGCACGACGCGCGTATTCGTGCGCAGCGTGGCGCCGAGCGCTGTCGCGAGCTTGCGGTACGCGTCGATGGCCCGCTCGCAGTACAGCACGCCGGCGTCGGGTTCGAAGTTCACGATCTGGTCTGCGGTGAGCCGCCACGCCGGCCAGCGCCTGCTCGCTTGCGCGCCGTCGAACGTTTCCAGCGGCAGTTGGTGACGGGCCGCGCTGACCTGCACTTCGCGCAGGAACGGGTCGTCGGGCGAGCCGATGTTGACCACGCCCGTGCGCGCGAAGAGCGTCGTTCCCGTTTCCTGTTCCAGATCCGCCCAAAGCTGCTGCGCGCGAAGGGCGAGCGGAACATATGCGGCACCCTCGCCATAGGCGTGGCGGATGAGGCGCGTATTGCCGTGATGCGAGCCCTGCTCGTGAGGCGGGTCGCCGGCGTCGAGCAGCAGCACCTTGTTGCCAAGGCGGCTCAGATAATAGCCGGCCGCCATGCCCATCGAGCCTGCACCGACAATGAGCGTGTCAAAAGCGCGATTGCTAACGTTCGTATCCTGCATGCGTGCCCCGTGAGCGGTACGGTGTGCGGAGGACCGCCCCGCCGATCGGGACGGCGCGCCGTGGAGGGCATTCATTCTCGGCGCTTCAGGCGCGCCTGTCGAGCGCGGGTCGGGGAGGGGGCAGCGGGATGGGGGCGTGGCCAGGGTGCCTTGCGGCCCGAAAGGCTGCGTTATCGCGTGGACGGCGCGGGTTCCAGGCGCAGATCGAAGGCGCAGATCGAAAGCGCAGATCGAAGAAGCAGATTGAAGCCGTCTTGCGCCAACCCTCAGCCGCGTGTGCGGCGCCTGCGCGGCCCGGTGGACATGCGCGCGACGAGTTCGGGCGGTGGCCCGAGCACCATCGGCGGCTGCAGGTTCGGTTCGTCGATCAGCCGGATCAGGCTGCGGATCGACAGTTCGGCCACCGCCTCGGTCTGGATCGCGACCGTGGTGAGCGCCGGGCGCATCTGGTGGGCGAGCTGAATATCGGTGATGCCGATCACGGACACGTCGTCGGGCACGGCGCGGCCCATGCCGATGAGCGCCTGGATTGCGCCAATGGCGAGCAGGTCGTTGGTCGCGAAAATCGCAGTGAGTCGGGGGTGCCGTGCGAGCAATTCGAGGCAAGCGGCGTAGCCTGAATCGATCGAGTCACGCACCTGCAGCTGCGCGACAACGTCGGTGTTCACGCCGGCCTCGCGTAGCGTCGCACGAAATCCTTCGGAGCGTGCGTCCTGCAAGCCGCCACATCCATCACCGATCAGCATGCCAATCTTTCGGTGTCCTAATTCGAGCAGATGGTCCGCAGCGAGCGCTCCCGCGCGAGCGAAGTCCACCGCAATGCACGGCAACGCGGGCGGCTTTTCGGGGTGCTCCCACATTGCCAGCAGAATGGGGCCGTTCTGCATCGCCGAGATGCACAGCTCGTTCATGGCGATGTCGGTGTTCATCACGAGCACGCCGTCCGCGAATGTGCCCGCGATCTGGTTCAGGTAGGCGCGGCCGATCTGCTCGTTGTCATCGGTGTTGCAGACCATCAGGAAGTGGCCCGCCTTGCGCGCGGCGCGCTCGGCCGCGAGCACGAACTCGGGGTAGAACGGGTTCGAGATGTTCGAGAGCATGAGCGCGAGCGTGGACGAGCGTCCTTGTGCGAGCGCGCGCGCGTTGAGGTTGGGGCGATAGCCGAGCTCGGCGATGGCCTGCAGCACGCGTTCGGCCGTTTCGGGACGGACCTTTTCGCGGTTGCGCAGCACGTTCGAAACGGTGGCCGCGGTGACGCGCGCGCGCCTCGCGACTTCTGACAAGGTGACCATGTCGGACCTTTCCCACATTTAGGGAAGATGATTCAAATGTTGCAATGCTGCCGCAGGGTTGCTAATTTTCTCGCACAACACCAACGGAGACGATCGATGCGTAATTGTGCCGGATTCGAATTTAAGCGGTTAAATGCCCGCAGCGCAAGAGCTTCCATCCATTTTTTGGTAGAAAATTTAAGCGCTTAAATCGCGAGGCGAGAAGATGGCGACGATACAGCTTTCGGGCGTCGGCAAACGTTATGGCGATCACGCGCCGGTCGTTCGGCGCGTGGATCTGGACATTGGGCACCATGAGTTCTGCGTGTTCCTCGGGCCCTCCGGCTGCGGCAAGTCCACGCTGCTGCGCATGATCGCGGGACTGGAGGAGTTGAGCGAAGGCGAGATGCGCATCGGCTCGCGCCTCGTGAACGACGTGTCCTCGGCGCAGCGCGGCGTGGCGATGGTGTTCCAGAGTTATGCGCTCTTTCCGCACATGACGGTGTTCGACAACATCGCGTTCGGGCTCAAGATCGCGAAGCTGCCGAAGCCCGAGATCGAGCGGCGCGTGCGCGAGGCTGCGGGAAGCCTGCAGCTCGAGGCGCTGCTCGATCGCCATCCCAAGGCCTTGTCGGGCGGCCAGCGCCAGCGCGTCGCCATTGGCCGCGCCATCGTGCGCGAGCCCGGCGTGTTTTTGTTCGATGAACCGCTTTCCAATCTCGACGCGGCGCTGCGCAGCCACACGCGTGTCGAAATTGCGCGCCTGCATCAGCGTTTCGCGGATGCGAGCGTGGTGTACGTCACGCACGACCAGGTCGAGGCGATGACGCTCGCCGACCGCATCGTGCTGCTGCACGCGGGCGAAGACATGGAGCGCTACGGCAGCGTGGCGCAAAGCGGTGCGCCGCTCGATCTGTATCACCACCCCAAGTCGCGCTTCGTTGCTGGCTTCATCGGCTCGCCGCGCATGAATTTCATCGATGCGATCGTCGACTCGGTGGAGGAAGACGGTGTGCGCGTGACGCTCGCGCACGGCGGCGAGCCGCTCTTTGCCTGCGTGGACGGCAGCGCGCTGCAGCGTGGTCAACCCGTCACGCTGGGCGTGCGGCCCGAGCATCTGCGGCTTGATGGCGATGGACAATCGGTTGCGTGTGCAACGGTGCTGGCAGAGCGTCTGGGCGAGCATAGCTATCTGCATGCGGATCACGCGGCGGGCACGCTCGTCGCGAAGGCGCCGGGCGACTCGCCCATCGGCGTGGGCGAGCGCATACGCGTGCACGTGCCGCCGCAGGCGTGCCACCTGTTCGACGCCGGGGGCATGGCGCAAAGGCGCCTCGCAGTGGCGCACGCGCCGGCGCTGGCCTGATTTCGTTTTACCCCGCCGGTAGAGCGGGTCATCACGCCTGGCGGTGCGCATGCCGCCAGTGTTAACAAGGCAAAAAAGGAGACAAAGGATGTTCGCTCATCGCTTACGTGCTTTCGGTACGCTGGCCCGCGTCACGGCCGCGGCCGCCATCGTCGCGGCGACGTTCACGGGCGCGGCCACCAACGCCGACGCCTCGACGCTCACCGTGAACGTTTCGGCGCGCGCCAACCAGCGCTCGACATGGCAGGACGCCTTCGACAAGTTCAAGAAGGCCAATCCCGACATCGATCTCAAGGTTTCCTATATTGATGAGGAAGCCTACAAGGTGCAGATCAGCGGCTGGCTCGCGACCGATCCACCCGACGTGGTGTCGTGGCACGACGGCGAGCGCATGGCCTACTACGCGCAGCGCGGTCTGCTGGAAGATCTGTCGACGGACTGGGCAAAGAACGGCTGGAACGACCAATACGCGGCGGTGAAGGGCGCATCGACGTGGAACGGCAAGCAGTATGCCGCGCCGCTCGGCTACGACGCGTATGGCTTTTTCTATCGCAAAGACCTGTTCGAGAAGGCTGGCATCAAGTCTGAGCCGAAGACCTGGAACGAGCTTATCGACGCGTGCAAGAAGCTCAAGGCAAGCGGCGTGCAGCCCATTGCCGTCGCGGCGCGCGACAGCTGGACGCTGGCGGCCTGGTTCGACTATCTGGACCTGCGCATCAATGGCAACGCGTTCCACCAGCAGTTGATGGCAGGCCAGATTCCCTATACCGACGCGCGCGTGAAGAAGGTGTTCACGGCCTGGAAGTCGCTGATGGACAATCAGTGCTTCATGGAGAACGCCCTTTCGTACGACGTCGATTCGATCGGGCCGGTGCTCGTGAGCGGCAAGGCAGCGATGATGCTGATGGGCACGTTCTTCTCGGCCAGCTTCCCGGCGAACATGAAGCAGGACGTGGGCTTTTTCCGCTTCCCGGTGATCGATGCGAACGTGCCGATGGCTGAAGATGGTCCTGTGAACGTGCTGTTGATTCCCGCCAAGGCGAAGAACAAGGCCGACGCCCGGCGCCTGCTCGCCTTCATGGAAACGCCGGAGATCAATGCCGACCTCGCACGCGGGTGGGGGCAACTGCCTTCGAACAACAAGGCGGCTGCGCCTGAAGATCCCATTTCGAAGGTGGGCTTCCAGACGCTCGCGAACACGAGTGGCGGCATCGCACAGTTCTACGACCGTGATATGCAGAAGGAAATGGCCGACGAAGGCATGAAGGCCATGCAGCAGTTCTACAGCGACCCCTCGCAAATCGACACGCTGCTCGCGCGCCTCGAAACCACGCGCCAGCGCATCTACCACAAGTAAGGCCGCAGCGCGGCCGGCGCATTGCGCCGCCGGCCGCGCCTCCTTCGAATACCGGCGAGGCTTCACCATGTCCGATACCATAGCGCGCCCCATCGGGCCGGCGCGGCAGCGTCGCGTCTCCACCGTGCGGCGGCAGCAGAACCGCGCCGCGCTGTTTTTCCTGCTGCCGGGCTGCGCGCTCTTCACGCTATGCGTGATCTACCCGATCATCAGCAGCATCGCGCTCAGTTTCTACAGCTGGGACGGCATGACCGCGAAGGCCTTCGTCGGCTTCGCCAACTACATCGAGCTGTTCCACTCTGACACGTTCTACACGGCGCTCAGGAATAACCTGCTGTGGCTCGTGCTGTTCCTGCTCGCGCCGCCGCTAGGTCTCGTGTTCGCGCTCTACCTGAACCAGCACGTGCGCGGCATACGCGCGGTGAAGTCGTTGTTCTTCGCGCCGTTCGTGCTCTCGGGCGTGGTGGTCGGCCTCGTGTTCTCGTGGTTCTACGACCCGAGCTTCGGTCTGTTGCGCCTGATCGTCGGTCACGGCGTGCCGGTGCTCGGCGACCCGAAGCTCGTGAGCTTCGGCATCATCTTCGCAGCGCTCTGGCCGCAAACGCCGTTCTGCATGGTGCTTTATCTCACCGGCCTCACGGCGATCAACCCGGAAATCGTGGAGGCCGCGCGCATGGAAGGCGCGAAGGGCTGGCGGCTCTTCTGGGATGTGGTGCTCCCGCAATTGCGCCCGGCCACTTTTATGGCCATCGTGCTCACGGTGATCGGTGCGCTGCGCAGCTTCGACCTGATCGCGGTGATGAGCGGCGGCGGCCCGTTCGACAGCTCGACCGTGCTCGCGTACTACATGTACGACCAGGCGATCAAGTATTACCGCGAAGGCTATTCGGCGGCGATTGCCGTCGTGCTGTTCCTCATCATGTTTGTCTACATCGTGTTCCACCTGCGCCGCATGTTGCGCGAGGAACGCTGATTCTCACGGAGTCGCTGCTCATGTATCCGCTTCCCGTCGATCGCTGGAAACCCGCGAACCGCGTACTCTACAAGGTTTCACTGCCCATCGCGCTCGTTCTCTGGCTGCTGCCGATGCTTGCGGTGCTCGTCACATCCATTCGCTCGACCGATGAACTCCAGCAAGGCGACTACTGGGGCTGGCCAAAGCACTTCGCACTGCTCGATAACTATGGAGCGGCGCTCACCCAAACGCCCATGCTCCATTACTTCGCGAACAGTGTCCTGATTACCGTGCCTTCGGTAATCGGCGCCATCGCGCTCGCTTCGATGGCGGGATTCGCGCTCTCCACCTATCGCTTTCGCGGTAATACTGCGGTGCTGTTCGCCTTCGTCGCGGGCAACTTCGTGCCGATCCAGATTCTCATGATTCCCGTGCGCGACATGGCGCTGCGCGTGGGCCTCTACAACACGGTATGGGCGCTGATCATCTTTCACGTGTCGTTCCAGACCGGCTTTTGCACGCTATTTCTGCGCAATTTCATCAAGCAGCTGCCATTCGAGCTGATCGAGGCGGCACGCGTGGAGGGCGCAAGCGAATGGACCGTCTACTGGCGTATCGTGCTGCCGCTCGTTCGGCCGGCTCTGGCCGCGCTCGGCATTCTCGTGTTCACGTTCGTGTGGAACGACTACTTCTGGGCGCTGTGTCTCACGCAAGGCGACGAGGCAGCGCCTATCACCGTGGGCGTGGCGGCGCTCAAGGGGCAGTGGACCACGGCCTGGAATCTCGTGGCGGCGGGCTCGGTGCTCGCGGCGCTGCCTTCCGTGGCGATGTTCTTCGTCATGCAGAAACACTTTGTCGCGGGGCTGACCTTCGGTGCCAGCAAAGGATGAGCGTCGAAGGTCCTTTTTCATCTAATTCGTAATACTGATTGTTTTCCGAGGCGGATTGTCACTCATGCAAATCGGTGTCTGCTACTACCCCGAACAATGGCCGCACACGATGTGGGCCGACGACGCGCGGCGCATGGCCGAGCTCGGCATCACGCACGTGCGCATCGGCGAATTTGCCTGGAGCCGCATGGAGCCGCGCGCGGGCGTTTATGTGTGGGACTGGCTCGACGAAGCGATCGAAACGCTCGCGGCGCGCGGGCTGAAAATCGTGCTCGGCACGCCCACGGCCTCGCCGCCCAGGTGGCTCGTCGACGCGATCCCCGACATGCTGCCCGTGCGCGCGGACGGCACGCGCTGGAACTACGGCTCGCGGCGCCACTATGACATCGCGAGCGAGGACTATCGCGCGCATTGCGTGCGCATTACGGCGGCGATGGCACAGCGCTACGGCGCGCATCCGGCCGTGGTCGCATGGCAGACCGACAACGAGCTGGGCTGTCACGACACGGTGCCGAGCTGGTCGCCCGCCGCGCTGCGCCGGTTTCAGGCCTGGCTGGCCGAGCGCTACGGCACGATCGAGGCGCTCAACGCGGCGTGGGGCAACGTGTTCTGGAGCATGGAGTACCTGTCGTTCGAGGCAGTCGGCCTGCCGGTGCGCACGCCAACCGACGCCAACCCCGCGCATCAGCTGGACTTTCGCCGGTACATGTCGGATGAGGTGGCGAGCTTTCATCGCGAACAGGCGGATGTGCTGCGCTGTCACGCGCCGAACGCCGACATCCTCCACAACTTCATGGGCTTTTTCACGACCTTCGATCACTATCGATTCGCCGCGAACGAGGCCATCGACGTGGCGACGTGGGATAGCTATCCGATCGCGCGCACCGAGGTAATAGGGTTGCCGGAGGCGGAGAAGGCACGCTACGCGCGCACCGCGCACCCCGATGTCTCCGCGTTCGATCACGACCGCTACCGCGCGATTGGCGGCGGACGCTTCTGGGTGATGGAGCAGCAGGCGGGGCCGGTGAACTGGGCGTCCTGGAATCCCGTGCCCGCGCTGGGCATGGTGCGCCTGTGGGCCTACGAGGCGCTCGCGCATGGTGCCGAACTCGTTTCGTACTTCCGCTGGCGACAATGCCCCTATGCCCAGGAGCAGATGCATTCGGGGCTCAATCTGCCGAACAACGAGCTTTCACCGGGCGGGCGCGAAGTCGAGCAGGCCGCCCGCGAGATCGCGGAGAGCGAGGCCTTGCGCACGCTCGCGCCGGTGGCGCGCGCGGATGTGGCGCTCGTGTTCGACTACGAGACGCAATGGATGTTCGAGATCCAGCGTCATGGCGCGAGCTTCGACTATCAGACGCTCGCATTCGACTATTACAGCGCGCTGCGCGAACTCGGACTCGACGTCGATATCGTGTCGCGGCACGCGGATCTCTCAGGGTATCGGCTCGTGGTGGTGCCTTCGCTGGCTACGATCGACGACACGTTCGTCGACCAGGTGGCGCGCAGCGATGGACTCTGGGTGTTCGGTCCGCGCAGCGGCTCGAAGACCGGGTGTTTCGCGATTCCCGGCGATCTGCCGCCCGGTGCGTTGCAGCGCGTGCTGCCGTTGCAGGTGCTCGAGGCCGAATCGTTGCGACCGACACTCGCGCCGGCGCTCGTGCTGGGCAGCGTGCAGGGCACGGCGCTCCATTGGCGCGAGCACGCACGAGCGAATGGGGCCACGCAGGTAGTGGCGCGATTCGACGACGGCTGGCCCGCACTGCTTTCGCATGGCCGGGTGCGTTACGTCGCAGCATGGCTCTCGCGCAAACTGCATCTGGCCATGCTTGGCGAAGCCGCACGCGCCGCCGGGCTCGACGTGCAGCGTTTGCCCGAGGGCTTGCGCTTGAGCCGCCGTGGCGGACTGTGCTTTGCGTTCAACTTCGGTGCGCAACACGTACAGGCCCCGGCGCCGGAAGGCGCGCAGTTCGTGCTGGGGCAGCGCGAGTTGGCGAGAGGCGACGTGTGCGCATGGCGCGAGCGCGCGTAACGGCGCAACTGGCGGGGATCGCGCCACGTGCCGTGGCGGCTCGTACTACTCCGAGCCGGGGCCATGGGTTCGCGCCGGCGAGCCTTCGTCGCCGCGCCGAAGTGAATGCTATGAGCAATTCGCCCCGGGATTTTCAGCCAGCCAACCCGGGGCGTCGCGGCGCACGCACGTCAGAACAGATGTCGCAACCCGATGCTCGCGCCCACGGTCGAGCCAGCCACTTCAAACAGCGCGTTGTTGATCGACAACCCGGTATCCATGTGGCCGTGGTTGTAGACGTAGCCGAACTGACCGTAAAGCGTCGTGCGCTTGGAGAGGAAGAACTGCACGCCGCTCGCGGCCATCAGCGAGTGATTGTTGCTGTCGTTGCCGTCGCGCGTGTACCAGACGCCCGCATCCACGTCGAGGTAGGGCAGGACCATATAGCTGAGCCCACCCGAATAAACGCTGTTGTCGAACGACTGCGAGACCTTGTAGAGCGCATACGAAGCGGAGATCGTGAGCGAGTTCGGGAAGCGATAGCTCGCCCCGAGGGTGCGCCCCACGAACTCCACGGTGCTCGGAACCGGCGTGGAAGCCGCGCTGCCGCCGGCGTTGCCACTGTAGAGCGCGCCCGTGAGCGTGAAGCCCGCAATGTGGTAGCGCAGGCTGGCCGAATATTGCCGTCCTGCCTGGAAGTCGCCCGCCGCGCCGCCCATGGCGAACATGCCTGCTGCCTGAACGCCAGCGATTTCCGGTGAAGTGTAGGTGAGCGAATTGCTGTTGAAGAGCCCGGTGACGAACACGTTGTTCACGTAGCTCACGAGGCCGCTGCCGAAATACGACATGCCGCGCGGATCGGTCTGGTAAAGCGACAGGAAGAATGGTGAGTATTGCAGACCAGCCTTGACCGTGCCGTAGGGGCTTTCCATGCCCACCCACGCCTGGCGCCCGAAAAGGTTGCCGTTGGAGTTGTTGAACTGGCCGGTGGCCACGCTGATGCCGCTTTCAAGAGCGAACAATGCATGCAGGCCGCCGCCGAGGTCTTCGGTGCCGCGCATGCCGAAGCTGGACCCCGTCATGCCGCTATCGGTAAACGAGAACTGGTGACCGGCATTCTGGCCCGTCTCCATGTTCATCGTATGGCTCGTATAGAGCAGCGAGGCGTCGACGATACCGTACAGGGTGACGCTGCTCTGAGCACTTGCGACAGTCGCCGCACCCATCAAGCCGGCTGCCGCAAGGCAGCGCACCAGCCACTTCATGCCGAGATTGTCGCATCGTAACATTTCGTCATCCTTAGTTTTATATGGATTGAGGTTGATAATGACGGGGCGTTCCAGGAATTTCAGGCAATACGGGGCCTGGGTTCCTCGCGGAACCGCACAGATTCGGATGCTGGGGGTGCTGCGCTCAGGCGCGACGCGGGCGGAAAAGCGGCGGCGTGGGCGGGCGCGTGGTCATCTTGGGCCTGCAAGGCATGAGGCGGATTGAATGCGCGTTCACCGATCGCTTCTCCACTAACGAGGGTTGTGCAACGTTGACGCAATGCTACGTTCGATGGAGGCTATTTTTGTACGACCGTGCGGAATCTGTCACCCTGGGAGAAACGATCACATTTCTGCATCGGTTTGATGCGTCCGCTACATGGCGCTCGCGAGCAGCGGACTCAGCCGGCCGGATTTTCATCGTCCTCGTGAGAGGGAGCGCCGGCGGGTGTGCCCAGGATGCTGACCTGGAAAGTCGGCGTGGCCGCGAGCGATTCGAGGCCCGGATCTTCGGGGTAGCGCAGCAGCAGCGGCAGGACGACCGAGCCGCCAATCACGGCGCGGCGGCTGTTGTCGGCGGGGCGCAGGCCCCACACGTCCTGGTAGACGAGCGGCACTGTCTTGCCGTCGCGCTCGGTCGTACCGAGGTAGAGCATCACGTGACCGCCGATGTAGATCAGCGTGCGCATGGGCGCGCCGTGCCGCACGAGCCAGTCGAGCCGCTCGGCGGGCGTGGACTCCGAAAGGTCGGCCATCTCCCCGGCGCTCATCTGCGTGGACGAATGGCGCGGCAGCCACACGCCGAATGCCGCGAAGATGCTTTGCAGTTCGGCCGAGCAGTCGTTGTCGAAGTTCGTGTTGCCCCAGCCATAAGGCCGGCCGATCAGCGCCTTCATCAGTTGCGCGAGATGGCGCGGCGTAGCGGCGAGCGGCGCTGCGACGATCGCGCCTGCATCGAATGGGGCCGTACGGATTGCCGCGCGGCCGTCGATGTCGCGGGCGGGTATCAGCACTTCGCGCGCCGCCGCGCCGGAAGCGGGCCGCAGCGGCAACAGCGTGCCGGCCGGTGCGTCGAAGCGGAACACGCCGCCGTCGTCGCGTAGCGAGGCGGCGGCCACCACCACGACGCCGAGCGACTGCCGCGCCGCTGCACGCCAGGCGGCAACGAAGGCGTCATCCACGCTCGCCACGCCATCGCTGCGCACCCAGCCTTGCACGTCGGGCGTCTGCACGTAGCGCCAGGCGCCGTCCGCGCTCGCGCCGAGCACATAGAGCGGCGCACCCGGCCGCACGGCGCTGACCTGCAGGTTGTCGAAGGGGTAGCCTTCGCCGGCGATGCGGTGCGAGTAGAAGGAAGGGTCGAGAGTCGGCAGTTCGCGCACGAGCAGCGCCGTCGTCGCGATGGCGCGGTGCGCGGCGTCGTAGGTGCTCGTTTGCTCGAACTGGCCGACGTTCACGTTTTGCGCGATGGCGTCGATCCACGCCTTCGTGTGCGGCCGGAAGTTCATGCCGTAGCCGATGCGGCGCGACGCCTTGTCGGTATTGTCGAAGAGGTCGAGGCGGCGCGTTTGCAGCGCGGCGATGTCGCTGCCGCCGTCACGATAGACACGCTGCTCGATGAAAGCGCGATTCCATGGCGAGGGATCTTTCGGGCCGTCGCCGAAATAGCGCGCGAGGAGCGCCTCGAATTGCGCGCGCTGGACTTCGGGGGAAAGGAAGGGCTTGTCGTAACCGGCGCTGGCCGGGTCGATCCAGCGATCGACGTTCTGATCGTAGTGCTCGATAGGGAACAGCGTGACCGTATCGGGCGGCAGCGCTTGCTCGGCCTGCGTTTGCGCGGTCGGCGCGCTCGTGCATGCAGGCAGCACGCCGAGCGCGGCGGCGAGCGTCAGTGCAAGAATGCGCGCGCGCGGCGCGGTGGCAAGACTTGAAAGCAGAAGGGAGTATTCGAGGGCGGAACGCATGAACGATACGATAGTGCTCGGTTCGACTAGCCGTGGATGATACAGGACCCGTCGTGCGCGCCGCCCCCGCAATTTACGCGCTCATTGCTCGATCTGCCGGTTCCAGCGCGAATCCCATTGCGCGCGGTGCTCGTTGATCACGTCCCAGTCCACCACCGTCACCTTCTTCACGAGCTGGTCGAGGTTGCCGAGGCTCTTTTGCATGTCCGGCGGCATGGTCGCGTTCTGGTTGGTCGGAATCTGCTTGCCGGCAGCGGCGGCCTTGCTTTGCGCGGGCGCCGAAAGCAGGAACTGCGCGAGTTTTTGCGCGAGCTGCGGGTCGGGGTTGTTCTTCACGACGCACAGGTCGACGAGCAGCAGCACGGCGCCTTCCTTCGGGTTCGCATAGGCCACGGGCAGGCCCTTGTCCTTCAGGTCGCCGACCGCCGTGGGCGTGAGCGGGAAGATGCCGGCCTCGCCGGTCTGAATCATCTCCGAGAGCTTGGCCGAGTTCGGAATGTATTCGACGACGTTTGGCCCCACCGTGCTCGCCCATTTCGTGAAGCCCGGTTCGACGTTGTTCTCGCTGCCGCCCATCAGGCGGTTGATGGCGAGAAAGCCGTGCAGCCCGAAGGTGCTGCTGGAGGCCGACTGGAACACCACCTTGCCTTTGTACTTGGGATTCGCGAAATCGAGCCACGAGGTGGGCGGCGCCCAGCCTTTCTCGGCGAACACCTTGGTGTTGTAGCCGATGCCGGTCATGCCGAGCTGCACGCCCGCGCCCATGTCGTCTTTCATGCGGGCGAACGGATAGAGCTCCTTGAGCGCGGCCGAATCGTCGAGCTTTTCGCACACACCCATGCTCACCGCTCGCGCCATCACGCCGTCGTCGAGGAAGACCACGTGGATCTGCGGGCTGTTGCGGTTGGCGAGGAGCTTGGCGAGCACGTCCGAGGACGTGCCCGGCACGATCACCACCTTCACGTTATTGGCTTTTTCGAAGTCGGGCAGGACCTGGCTCGTGTAGGCCTTCTCCATCGGGCCGCCGTTCATGCCGATGTAGATCGTTTTTGCTTGCGACCAGGCGGTGGCGGAGAAGCCGAAGGCGAAGAATGCGGCAAGGGATGTGAGCGTGGCGGGGAGTGTGCGTGTGCGTTTCATCTAAAGGACTCCTTATTTGGCTGGGAGAGCGGCATGAGCGAGAGACTGGGTGAAGCGGCTGATCGAGAACGGCTCGATGGGCGTGCTCGTCGCGCCTTCGGTGACGAGTTCGGCGAGGACTTCGCCCACGCCCGGCGCGAGCAGGAAGCCGCCGCCCGAGAAGCCGAACGCGTGCAGCAGGCGCGGCGTGGTGTCGCTGGGCCCGATGATGGGGTTGCTGTCCGGCGTTTCGCCTTCCACGCCGCTCCAGGTGCGAATGAGGAGCGCGTTGCGTAGCGCGGGCAGCAGCGCGCAGGCGTCGCGCATGACGGCGCGCGTCGTCGCGGTGGAGGGCTGCGCGTATTCGCCGTCGCCGTGCCCGCGTCCGCCGCCGATCACGCAATTGCCGCGCTCGACCTGGCGCGCGTAGACGCCGCCGCCATACACGCCCAGGTTGTGCTGGACGAAGCGCGGCAACGGCTCGGTCACCCACATGTTCGGATAAATCGGCTTCATCGGTGCGGTCTCGCCGAAGCTGCCCGCAATCGTGTTGGCCCAGGCGCCCGCTGAGTTGATGAGCCAGTCGGCGCTGATGCGCGCTTCGCCCGCACGCATCTGGAAGCGGCGGCCGTCGAAGCTTAGCTCGCTCAACTCGGTCTGCTCCTGCACGTGGGCGCCCGCGCGACGCGCGGCTGCGGCGAACCCAGGCGAGACGAGGCGCGGATTCGCCTGGCCGTCGCTCGCGCAGAGCGACCCGCCTATGGCGGCCTTGCCGAGCCATGGATAGCGCCGGCGAAACGCGTCGCCGCTCATGACCTGTGACTCGACGCCGTATTCGCGGGCCATCGCAGACCAGGCGTGAAGCGCTTCGATGTCGCTGTCGCGGCGAGCCAGCCGCAGGTGGCCCGAGACGATGAGTTCCCCGTCGATGCCGATCAGCTCGGGCAGGCGGCTCCAGACGCGTCGCGCGCGCACCGCAAGCGGCAATTGCTCGGCAGGACGGCCCTGGGTGCGTACGCCGCCGTAGTTCACGCCGCTCGCCTGCGCGCCGCAGAAGCGCCGCTCGAACAGGCCCACGCTGATGCCCTTGTTCGCGAGCGCGAGCGCCGCGGATGCGCCGACGAGCCCGCCGCCCGCGATCACAACCTGAAAGTGGCGCGTGTCACTCATCGTGGGCTCCCTCTTCGGTGACGCGAACGCCGTCTTCGAACAGCATCGGCGAGATCGGAATGGGTTTGATGGGCGCCTGGCTGCGCAGGCGGCCCACTTCGCGCAGCGGCTTGCCGGTTTCCGCGGCGAGCAGGGCCATGGCCGACTCGCCGCACATGCGCCCCTGGCAGCGCCCCATGCCGATACGCGTGAGCGCCTTCAGACGATTGACTTCGGTCGCGAGGCCGCTGCGGATGCAACCGCGCAGCGTGCCAGCGTTGACTTCCTCGCAGCGGCAGACGATCAGATCGTCCGGCCAGCTCGCGGCGGCATGGTCGGGCGGGGCGAATGCATGCTCGATACCCGCGCGAAAGCCCGCTATGCGCTCGAGGCGCTTTTCGATCGTCGCGGCATCGGGCAATTGCGGATCGTTCGGCGGCGCGATGCCGAGGTCTTCGAGCACCGCGAGCGCGGCGCGGCGGCCCGCTAGTTCGGCGGCATCGGCGCCGGCGATGCCCGCGCCGTCTCCTGCGAGATAGACACCCTTGACCGAGCTGCGGCCCGCCGCGTCGCGTTCGGGCAGCCAGCAGCGGTTGAGCGCATCGAAGGCGAAGCGGCAGCCCGCGAGATCGGCGAGCTGCGTTTCCGGCCGCAAGCCGTAGCCGAGGCCGACGGCGTCGCATGCGATCGTTTGCTCCCCTCCGCCCGCCGGGCGCCAGCGCAGGGACTGGACGGCCTGCTCGCCCTCGATGGCCGGGAGCGACACGCCGTGCTCTATGCGCACGCCGTGCGCCTTGAGCCAGCCGACGTAATACACGCCCTTCGCGAAGGTGCCCGGCTGGTTGAGCAGCTTCGGCGCGGCGGCGGCCTGGCGGGCGAACGGGCTCGTGTCGAGCACCGCTGCCACATGTGCGCCTGCCTTCGCATACTGGTAAGCAACGAGATAGAGCAGCGGCCCGGTGCCGGCGAAGACGGTGCGCCGGCCAATCGCGCAGCCTTGCGCCTTCAGCGCGACCTGCGCGCCGCCGAGCGTATAGACGCCGGGCAGCGTCCAGCCCGGCAGCGGCACGATGCGATCGGTCGCGCCACTCGCGATGATCAGATGCGACCACGGCACGCTCGCCTCGCACCCCTCGCGCAATGTATCGAGCTGTCCCGGCTCGCACGACCACGCAAGCGTGTCGGGACGGTAATCGATCTTCGGGAGGAGTTCGGCCATGGCGTGGTGGAGCGCATCGGCTTTCTTCGCCTCGAAGCCGTACAGCGCGCGCTTCGTGCGCGAAAAGCCCGCGTCAACGGCGGGCTGGCGGTAAATCTGGCCGCCCCAGCGTGCGTTTTCGTCGATCACGGTGGGGCGCAGCCCCGCGGCCACGAGCGCCTGCGCGGCGCGAATGCCGGCCGGACCCGCGCCGACGATGACGATGCGGGCAGACGTCGCGCTCATTGCGCACCTCCTTCGTTATCCGAATCGATTTGCGTCAGTACGCGCATGCCAGCGCGCAGCGGCGTGGAGCAGGCGCGCAGCCGCGTGCCGTCCTCGCAGCGCACCCAGCAGTCCTGGCACGCGCCGATCAGGCAGAAACCCGCGCGCGGCTCGCCGCCGAATTCGCTGCGGCGCACGTGGCGCTGCTGCGTGAGGATCGCGGTGAGCAGGGTGTCGCCCGCGAGCGCTTCGACCTCCACGCCATCGAGAACAAAGGAAACGCTCGCGCGCGCGGTTTCGGCAATGCGGACGAACTGGGCAACGGGAAGCGGCGTGACGGTGCTCATGGGAGATCGGCTGCGCGGCAGCGAAGGTCGGGGGAAAAGGGTCGGAAGGGAGGCCGGGCCGCGTTCAGTGCTGCCCGATCAGGATGCGGTTGAGCCCATAAACGCGGTCGAGCAGCAGCATCGCGCCCGCCGTGATGAAGATGACGAGCGCGGAGACAGACGCCATCATCGGGTCGATCGATTCGGTCGCGTACATGTACATGCGCACGGGCAGCGTGACGGTTTGCGGTGAAGTGACGAAGATCGACATCGTCAGTTCATCGAAGCTATTGATGAACGCCAGCAGCCAACCACCCGTGATGCCAGGCAGGATCATCGGCAGCGTGATGCGGCGGAAGGTGGTCCACGCGCTCGCGCCGAGCGACGAGGCCGCGTGCTCGATACTGCGGTCGAGGCCGCTGACCGAGGCGAGCACGAGCCGCATCACGAAGGGCGTGATGATGATCATGTGCGCGAGAATCAGCCACGCGAACGAGCCCGTTGCGCCAAGCAGCGCGAAGAAGCGCAGCAGGGCGATGCCGAGCACGAGCCCCGGAATCACGAGCGGCGAAAGCAGCAGCGCGTTCAGGAAGCCGCGGCCCGGAAAACGGGCACGCCCGATCGCAAGCCCCGCGGGTAGCGCGATGACGAGCGAGAGCGTGGCCGAGGCGAACGCGAGCTTGAGGCTGTTGAAGAACGCGGTGATGAAGTCCGGGTAGTCGAGGATCGCGCGGAACCAGCGCAGCGAGAGTCCGTGCGTGGGCAGCGTCAAGGTTTCGTCGGGCGTGAAGGCCACGAGTATCACGATGACGAGCGGCGCCAGCACGAACAGGATGACGAAGCTGTGGAACGTGAGGGCGAGCAGTCCATTTTTGCGCATGATGAATGACCTGACGGTTTCCGGGTTCCGTGCGATGCAGGGTAGAGAGGCGCCTTAGCCCATGCTGCGGGCGTAGCGGCGTTCGAGCACACGGTAGTAGGTGAGCATCACCACCAGGTTGGCGACGAGCAGGAGCACCGCAATCGTCGCGCCGAGCGGCCAGTTCATCGAGCTCAGGAACTGGTCGTAGACGGCGGTGGCCGCCACTTTCAGCCGCCGCCCGCCGAGCAGGCCGGGAATCGCGAACGCGCTGGCCGAGAGGCCGAACACCATCAGGCTGCCCGAGAGAATGCCCGGCATCAGTTGCGGCAATACGATGCGGCGCAGTGTCGTGGCGGGCGAGGCCATCAGCGAGAGCGCGGCGTTCTCGGTTTGCGGATCGAGCCGCTGCAGCGCGGTCCACACCGGGATCACCATGAACGGCAGCATCACGTGCACGAGCGCGATGACGATCGCGAAGGTCGTGTATTCGAGCTTGAACGGGCCCGCGCCGAAGAGGCCGAAGAACTGGTTCACGAGGCCGTTCGTGTTGAGCAGCATGCTCCAGCCGAACGCGCGCACCACTACCGAGACGAGCAGCGGCGCGAGGATCACGAGCAGGAAGAGCGAGCGCCACGGGTCGCGCATGCGCGAGAGGATGTAGGCCTCGGGCGTGCCGATGACGACGCACAGCAACGTGGTGAGCGCGGCGATGCCGAACGTGCGCAGGAAGATCGTATGGAAGTACGACGAGCCCAGCACTTCCACATAGTTGTGCAGATCGAATGCGGCGATCGGGCCGCTCGACGGGTCGAAGCGGTAGAAGGTGAGCGCGAACGTCATCGCGAGCGGCACGAGCACGAGCGCGGCGAACAGCAGCAGGGCGGGCGCGCTCATGAGCCATAGCGGCATGTACGCCTGCCAGCCGGCGCGCAGCGCGGCACGCGGGGCGTGTTGGGAAGCCGGGAGCGTGCTAGACACGGGCGCTCTCCTGCGCGATGAAGCGGATCGCCTCGCTATGCCAGTCGATACCCACCTGGTCACCTTCGGCGAGCGGCTCCTTGCCCTCGTTCTGGCAGCACACGAGCATCTCGCCGGCGCGGCTTTCGAGCCGGTAGAGCCATTGGCTGCCGAGGAAGAAGCGGCTCGTCACACGGCCGGCAAGCCGTCCGGAGCCGCTTGCGCCCAGCCTGAGTTTTTCCGGCCGGATGCACAGCGTGATCGCGTCGCCCACACCAACCGCTCGCCCTCGTTCGGGCAACTGGGCAATCGAGCCCGTTTCCGCAAGGTCGTTGCCGAGATCGACGCGTATCGTGTCGCCCTCGCGCGCCACGATGCGCCCCGCGAGCATGTTGGCCTTGCCGATGAACTGCGAGACGAAGTCGTTCTCGGGCCGCTCATACGCGCGATACGGCGTATCGACCTGGGTGATGCGGCCGTTCTCCATGACGACGACGCGGTCGCTGATCGAGAGCGCCTCCGACTGATCGTGCGTGACCATCAGCGTGGTCGTGCCGATTTTGCGCTGGATCGCGCGCAGTTCGAACTGCATGTCTTCGCGCAGCTTGGCGTCGAGATTGGACATCGGTTCGTCGAGCAGCAGCACGGGCGGCGCGATGACGATCGCGCGCGCGATCGCCACGCGCTGGCGCTGGCCGCCCGAAAGCTCGCGCGGAAAGCGGTGCGCGTAGGCGTCGAGGCGCACGAGCGAGAGCGCCTCGCGAATGCGCTCCTTGCGCTCGGCCTTGTCCACGCTGCGCATCTCGAGGCCGAAGCTCACGTTCTGCTCGACGGTCATGTGCGGGAAGAGCGCGTAGCTCTGGAACACGATGCCAAGGCCGCGCTTGTTCGGCGGCATGCGCGTGATGTCGCGGCCGTCCAGCGTGATGCGGCCGCGCGTGGTCTCGACGAAGCCGGCGATCATCTGCAGCGTCGTGGTCTTGCCGCAGCCCGAGGGGCCGAGCAGCGAGACGAACTCGCCTTTTTCCACTGCGAGGTTGATGCCGGTGACCGCCTGGAGGTCGCCGAACGATTTCGAAACATCGGTCAAGGTGAGGAACGACATGGTCTGGCCTCTTGGTGCAGCGGCACCCGCTGAGTCGATTGCGTTGCGTTGAGCGGACTGTAGCTAGCCAATTTTTTGGTCGTCAATTTAAAATTCCATCAAACGATAAAAATGTGGCATATATTCCGTTTAATGGAATCTTGTATCGGATTCGAGCTTCGCGTATTTCATCGGGTGATCTTCGGGAAATCCCTGATCTACTGAGCACGTGCCAATGCGTGCGTGCCGGCGCGCTGTTTCGCGGCGCGCATCCATCCGTATGAGTATTCGACGGATATTCCGTTGAATGGAATCAATCGAGGGCAACTTGACGGCAATGGAACAGAAAAACGGAACGCAGGGTGACGACGCGCGCGGCGCGGGCGTATTGCAGCGCGCATTTGCGGTGATCCGCGCGTTGGGCGAAAGCCAGGGGGCGGGCAGCCGCGTGACCGCGCTCGCGAAGTCGGTGGGCCTGACCCAGGCCACGGTGCATCGCCTGCTGCAGGGGCTGATTGCCGAGGGCGTGGTCGAGCAGGACGAAGGCACGAAACGCTACCGCCTGAGCGTGGACTTTTTCGCCATGGCGGCGCAGGCGGGCAACCCGAGCGGCATGCGCGCGTTGTGCCGTCCCGCGTTGCTGCGCCTGTGCGCGAGCCTCGGCGACACCATATTTCTGCTCGTGAAGAGCAGCTTCGACGCGGTATGCCTCGACATGTGCGAAGGGCCGTTTCCCATCCGCTCCTTCACGGGAGATATCGGCGGGCGCGTGGCGCTGGGTGTGGGACAGGGGAGCCTTGCGATTCTCGCTTTCCTGCCCGAGGCGGAGCGCGAGGAGATCATCCGTTTCAACGTGCCCCGCCTGCGCAGCTACGGTGTGCTGGACGAGGTGTATCTGCGCACGGAGATCGAGCGCGTGCGCAAGCTCGGTTATGCGGGACGCAACACCGGCGTGCTGGAGGGCATGGCGGGCGTGGCGGTGCCGATCCTCGAGCGCAACGGCTGTGCAGTCGGCGCGCTGAGCGTCGGCACGCTGGCGGCGCGCCTAACCGACGATCGGCTGCCGACAGTCGTCGAATTGCTCAAGCGGCAAGCCGAAATCATCGGCCCGCAGACGAATCCGTTCGACGTGGCGGTGCGCCGCCCCATGCACGGACTCACGCGAGCCATGACAACGCAACCGTTGGCGTGAATCGCCCGCGTCCGCGGCGGCTTGATTTGCGTGGATTCCTAACGAACGTTTCGCTATCGATTGTCGTTCGCATCCGGAGGGGCATATGCGCAATGAATCGGGCCGCCAGGTCATGCTGCATTGCGCAATCAACGAGTATGTTCGGACGAAAATGCGCTGTGGGCAGGGGGCATCCGTATTCGTCTTGATTTTGGCGTAAACGGGTGGGGTGGTATCCGTAGACTGAGTCCGTGTGCCATTGGCAGTTCGCCGACATGGACATTTGCCGTCCATCGCGACGCGGAGCCGGTGAACCCCGAAACGAAAAACTGAAGCACTCGGCGCGCCGGCGTAGGCGCGGCCTTGCAGGAACCGGGGACCCGTCGACACCACGCCGCGTGAGCTGTCATATCGGGTGCACGCCGTTGCCATGCCGGCGAGAAGCCATTGAGGAGCGTGGGCGCTGGGGAGGGTGTTACCGCGAAATCGCTCCTGCGGCGCCTGCAGTCAAAATACACCGGTGACCGATGACGACCATGAACGACCGGACGTTGCCCGTTTTCGATCCACCGGCTGCCACGGTGGCGCCGGCATCCGTCCGCACGGCGCATTCGATCTTCCATGAGCACTGGTGGCTCGATATCGCCACACAGGGCAACTGGAAGCGCGCGGTGGTGAAGCAGAACGACGAGATCATCGGCGAGATGCCGTATACGATTTCGCGCACGCGCGTGTGGCGTGTCTCGCACTTGCCGCCGCTCACGCGCACGCTTGGCCCCGTCATCAAGCCGGTGACCGGTAGTGCCGCACGCCAGATGCATCATCAACTCGATGTCACCGCGCAGCTGATCGACCAGTTACCCGACTGCGACAGCTTTTTCCAGGTGCTCGACCCACGCATTGACGATGCGCTCGCTTTTGCGCTGCGCGGCTTCACGGTGTCGGCGCGCTACACGTTTCGCATCGATCCGCGCACCACGCCGGACGAAGCCTGGGCCCGTCTGAACAGCAAGACGCGCAACGTGATCCGCAGCGCTTCGCGCGAATTGACGATCGTTCCGGATCTCACGCCCGAAGAATTCCTCGCTTTCTATGACGCGAATCTCGCGGCGCGCTCTCGCACCAACGCTTATGGCGCCGATGTCATGCGCCAGCTCGTCAATGCGTTCGTCGAGCGCAAGGCTGGCATGCTGCTCGGGGCCTACGGGCCGGGCGCGAAGCTCGTCGCCGCAATCGGGCTCGTGTGGGATCACCAGGCGATGAATTACCTGCTCTCGTCGCGGGCGCAGGACGCGCACTGCGGCTCGATCAGTCTGCTGCTCTGGACGGCCATTGGCCGGGCGCTGGAGCGCAGGCTCACCTTCGACTTCGACGGCTTTTCGAGCCCGTCCACTTTCAGCTTCCTCAATGGCTTCGGCGCAACGCTCACGCAGCGGCTGGGCGTCGAGCGGCTCGGTACCGTCTATTTGATGACGCGCACGCTCAAGCGCCGGCTGGCTCCCGCACGCGTGTTCACGCCCAATCTCTGAACCGCCGAAGGCGAGGGCGTGGCAACGTCGACCGTAACGCTTTCGCGTTGAGCGCTGCTATACGAGTTCGCTTTGAGCGGGGTCGCGCGCGTTGCGCGTCGTGACCTCCGCAAGCTCCAGTGCGCTCGATGCGAAGAGCAGGGGCGTCCAGCGCCGGATCGCACTCTGTGCGCCGGCCGCGAAGCGCTCGCGCAGCGCGGGCTCGCCGCCCAGCTCGCCGATGCGCTGGGCGAGTGTCGACACGTCGCGCGGTTCGACGACGAAGCCGTTCACGCCGTCTATCACCACTTCGCCGGCTACGCCGCAGGTGCGCGTGACGATGGCCGGGCATCCGGCCGCAAAGGCTTCGTTCACGCACAGGCCCCATTGATCGAATTCGCTAGCCAGCACGATGAACTCGGCGAGCGCATAGAGGTTCGGCATGTCCTGGTTGGCAAGCGAGTTGAGTATCGTCACATGCTGCGCGAGCCCGTGCCGCGCGATGCGCTCGCGCAGCTGCGCCTCGAGCGGACCCTGGCCGACCAGAACGAGGCCAATATTCTGGTTGTACACGCCCGATTTCCGGTAGGCGTCGATCAGTACATCTACGTTCTTGCGCGCGACGAAGCGGCTCACGCAAAGCAGATAGCGCTGCGGCAGTCCGAAGCGCGCACGCACGGCTTCAGGGTTGTCGCATGCGGCCTGCGCGAGACGCGAAAAGTAGTCGACGTCGATCACGTCGAAGCCGATGCGCGAACGTTCCTTCGGAATGCCGAGCGATTGCGCGTAGCGGCGATGCTTCTCGCCCGCCACGAGTGCGCCATCGAAACGGCTCACGATGAAACGTTTGAACCGCTCCTTGGTCCGCTGGCGCAGTCCATCGTCGGCCTTCGAGTCCGACATGTAGATGAGCTTGAAGCGCCGCGTGAGGTGCCTGAGCAGGCAAAGCAAGGCTGAATAGCCGGTGTTGTAGCCGAGCGTGATGACCACGTCCGGCATGAAGCTGCGCACCTTCGAAATCAGACGCGCCGAGTCGCGTGCGCCGAGTCCATCGCTATCTGCGCCATCCTCGACGAGGGTTTCCGCCTTTTGTGGCCGGTTCGCGAAGAAGGCGGCGCGACGTTCCTGAGGAAAGCCATAGACCCCGGAACGTGCGAAGACCTCGAGAAGCGCTACTTCGTGGCCGCGACTGGAGGCCGCGCTGACGAGAGCCTCATAGCGAGGGACGTGATAGTCACCCAGATTGCCGATGACGAAGAGAATGCGCATGGACAATGACGGCTCACGGTGGAATTGGCAGTGCCACGCAACGGTGCGTGACCGCGTATCTTCCCGACAGTCGTCGCAACCTGCCGGCAGCGTTTGCTGCGCCACGCCGCGCGCGCATGCACAGCGGGAAACCGCAGTCACACCATTTGGAGCATCGTAACCCGAGCCTGCCGTCTTTTTGCGCAATGTCGGCGATCAGCGAATACTTGTCCGATATGGCGGGAGACCATTTGAAGCCGATAGCCATGCGCCTCTGATTCGTCCAGGGAATGAAGTGGGCCGCATGCGCCGCGTTCGGGCCGCGCGGCTGATGTGCGCGGTTCGAGGTGTGCGTGAGCGCTCGCCTTTGGCGGGTTTTCGTCCATTGCGGCGGCGCACGAATAACTGTCACATCAGACGTATAACCTTGAAGGTTTGCGTGCCTTGATATGGCGGCGGAAGGAAAGCGTTTCAGCTTTTCATGAGTTTCCCGAAATACTAGTAAGATTGACGCGTGCGGCGCCAAGTCTTTCAAATGTCCGACAGTGCCGCGATAATGAATGAGTATCGTATGGATTATGTAATGGTTTTGCAGCCTTAGACGCCGGCAAGGCCCTCCAGAAGACAACCGGTGCTTCCCACACCACGCCGACAATCAAGCAATATGAAAACGCTGTTTCTGCAGGCCCCCTCCTATGACGGCTTCGATGGTGGCGCTGGCTCGCGCTATCAGGCGAAGCGCGAGATCCGCTCGTTCTGGTATCCCACCTGGCTCGCGCAGCCCGCGGCCCTCGTGCCGGGCAGCCGCGTGCTCGACGCGCCCGCCGACGGT
>NZ_DATJWR010000193.1:0-20311 GCF_035501035.1 Paraburkholderia sp. | reverse complement strand
GTGAAGTCGGTGTAGTTCTTCACGTACTCGTGCTGGATCTTGTCGTTCGTGAGCAAATAGTTGATCACGCCGCCAAGGAACGCGATGTCCGTGCCGGTGCGGATCGGCGCGTAGAAGTCCGCGACCGATGCCGTGCGCGTGAAGCGCGGATCCACCACGATGAGCCGCGCCTTGCGGTGCGCCTTCGCCTCCGTGACCCACTTGAATCCGCACGGGTGCGCTTCGGCCGCATTGCCGCCCATCACGAGGATCACATCCGCATTGCGAATGTCGACCCAATGATTCGTCATCGATCCACGGCCAAACGTCGGGGCAAGACCTGCCACCGTCGGGCCGTGTCAGACACGCGCCTGGTTGTCGAATGCGAGCAGGCCCATGCTGCGGGCCACTTTGTGCGTGAGGTAACCGACTTCGTTGCTGGCCGCCGAGGCTGCGAGCATGCCGGTGGTCAGCCAGCGGTTCACGGTCTTGCCGTCCGCCGTCTTCTCGACAAAATTCGCGTCGCGGTCTTCCTTGAGCAGCTTCGCGACGCGGTCGAGCGCCTCGTCCCACGAGATCCGCTTCCACTCGTTCGATCCCGCCGCCCGATACTCGGGATATTTCAGGCGGCTCTCGCTATGGATGAAATCGATGAGACTCGCGCCCTTCGGACACAGCGTGCCGCGATTAACGGGGTGATCGGGATCGCCCTCGATGTGGAAGATGCTGGCCGTAGCGTTCTTTGCGCCGTCGCCCAGACCGTACATGAGGATGCCGCAACCGACCGAACAATACGGGCAGGTGTTGCGGGTTTCAGTGGATCGCGCCAGTTTATATTGTCGGACTTCGGCAAGCGCATTGTCGGGTGCGAAACCCATCAACGCGAGGCTGGAACCCGCCAGCGAGGTTGCCGTGACCTTGAGGAACTGACGCCGGGACATTTGCAGCATGATGCGTCCTCAGCTTCTGGTTGTGGGTCGTTTCAGTATAAGTCGTTTTGGGCGACGGATCGCCGCAGATGTGCGCGTACACGGCGGCAACCCCCGGGAATCGGGCTTGCTATATTGAATGACCAAAGCGATCTTTGTGACGAAGTGTGACCAAATGCGTAGTGCACGCATGCTGCGGCGCACTTCGTCCCGGCCGTCGGCTTTTGCGGGTCCTGCACGTAGCGACCTCGCTGGCGGATCCTTCGTCCTTGTCGAAATGCAGGGCGCTTCATCATGTCTACGCTCTCAACGGAACGACTGCAGTCCGCCGCGCGCAAGGAAGCATCATGGGTGGTTGGCGCGCTTCGCCAGTTCATCGCCAACCGTTGCCCGTCGCTCGCGGCGAGCATCGCGTTCTACTCGGCGTTTTCGCTTGCGCCCACGCTCGTGATGGTGCTCGCGGTGGCCGGCTGGTTCTTCGGCGACGCCGCTGCGCGCGGAGAGCTGTTCCGCGAGGTTCACAACGTGCTCGGCGACGACGCGGCCGCCGGCATCACCACCATCGTGCAGAACGCACACCGCGCGGGCAGCACGGGCGGCGTCGCCACGATCATCTCGCTCGCCATGCTCGCGGTCGGCGCATCTGCAACGTTCTCGTCGCTCAATTCGGCGCTAAACATCGTCTGGCCACCTGAGAGGCCGCGCGCTTCCAGCGTGATGGCGCTCGTTCGCGTGCGCCTCATTTCGTTCGGGCTCGTGCTCGGCGTCGCGTTCCTGCTGATCGTCTCACTCGTGCTCGACACCGTCATCACCTTCGTCGGCCAATGGCTCTGGGGCAACTCTCCTTATGTGATCATCGGCAACCTGCTGCAGCTCGCCGTGGGCCTCGTCGTGCTGACCGTCGCGTTCGCCGCGCTGCTACGTTTCCTGCCCGACGCCAACGTGCAATGGCGCGACGCGATAGTGGGCGGCATCGTCGCGGCGGCACTGTTCTCGGTGGGCAAGAAGCTCTTCGCGCTCTATCTCGCGCACGCGGGCATGGCAACGGCGTTCGGCGCCGCCGGTTCGCTCGCGGTGCTGCTCATGTGGCTGTACTTCTCCGCGGCAGTGCTGCTGCTCGGCGCGGAATTCTCGGCGGCGCGCGCGCGCCTGCACGACCCTCGCGGCGCGTGGGGTTTCCTCGGGGATACACCGCCCGGCAGCCGCGCCAAGCTGGCCTCGGTGCTGGCCGCCTCGACCATTGCGCCGCGGTATGAAGCACGCCCTGCAGTCGGACACCCGACCGACCCAGCGCCAGCCGCCGTGCCGACAAAAAACGGGGCCACAATCAATGCGGCCGCGCCAGCCGATGCGGCGGTCGCCTCCTCCGCGGAAAAATCGGCACTATCGGAAACGCCGCTCGGCGCGATCGGGCGCGCGAGCGCACATGGCGGCGCATTCGGTCACAGCAAGAACGGCCTGCAGATCCGCCGCTCGGTCGTGCGCATGGAGGACAGCGCCACCTATGCCGCCGCACTGACGCTGGTTCAGGCGGGCCGCACGGTCGCCGCCGCCGACCGCTATCTGAAGCGGCATCCGTGGGGATCGGTGCTGCTGGTCGCGAGCGCCGCACTCGCCATGACGGCTGCCGCCGGGCGTCGCCACGCCGATGAAACCGCGCCGGCAAGCCATATTGCGAAAGGTCGTGGTAAGGCCGAAAAATAAGGATGTTTACGGAACTTTTATCAAAAACAGCAATAATGCTCCGTCAACAATCCAATATTTCCAAAATCGGCATAATCGACGCAGCCCCCGTCTGACAAGGCATTCTGGCCGGTGTCAGCTTTTCGCGACAGACTTTTATTTTTCAGTTCTGGTGCATTGCCCTGCTGCGTTATTCTCCATCGCGCAACAACTAAACAATCTCTGCGTGGAGAAAACAGAATGAAACGAGTCGCTCTCTCGACCCTCTCGCTGGCCTTGCTGGCCGCAGCCGGCACCGCTCACGCTCAAAGCAGCGTGACCCTGTACGGCGTGATCGATGAATCGATCCAGTGGGTGAACAACACGATGGACGCCAGCGGCCACAACAAGAACCTGGTTGGCCTCGTTGGTGGCAACCTGTCGGGCAACCGCTGGGGCATGAAGGGCTCGGAAGACCTGGGCGGTGGCCTGAAGGCGATTTTCCAGTTGGAAAACGGCTTCAACATCAACAACGGCAAGCTGGGCAACTATAACGGCAACAATCTGCTGTTTGGCCGTCAAGCATTCGTCGGTCTGGCAAGCGACCAGTTCGGTACCGTCACCGTCGGTCGCCAGTACGACCCGCTCGTCGACATGGTTCAGCCGCTGACCGGCGACAACTACTTCGGCAGCACGTTCGCAACCCCGGGTGACGTCGACAACAACGACAACAGCTCGCGTACGAACAGCGCAATCAAGTACGTTTCGCCGGTGCTGCAAGGCTTCCAGTTCGAAGGCATGTACGCCTTCGGCGGTGTCGCTGGCTCGACCGGCTCGGGTCAGAGCTGGGGTGCCGCTGCCACGTACGGCATCGGCTCGCTCAACGTTGCCGGCGGCTACTTCCGCATGGACAACTCGTCGTCGCTGGCAGCCCGCATCGCGAATGGCGGCTGGGCGTCGAACGCAACGTCGGATGCGATGTTCTATGACGGCAGCCAGATCAACACTGCCTACGCTTCGGCCAAGTCGGTCGGTATCGCTTCGCTGGCAGTTCAATACGTTGCTGGTCCGTTCACGATGAGCGGCCGTTACAGCAACGTTCAGATGAAGCCGGACGGCTTCTCGTCGTTCGACTCGACCCAGCGCTACAACGTGGCTGCCGGCTTCTTCGGCTACCAGTTGAACCCGGCGCTGCTGCTCGGCCTCGGCTACACCTACACGCACGGCGCAGGCGACACGTCGAACACCTACAACCAGGTTTCGCTCGGCGCGGACTACAACCTGTCGAAGCGCACGGACCTGTACGCAGTCGCGGCATGGCAACACGCCAATGGCACGCAACCCGGTACGGCGGAAGGTACCTCGTCGGCTGGCGCATCGATCGGCTCGTACGGCTACAACTCGGCTTCGAGCTCGCAGACCATGGTCAGCCTGGGCATCCGCCACAAGTTCTAAGCACAGCATCGAACCGGGCTTCGGCCCGGCGCCGGAACTGGCTGAACCGCCGTTCCGGCGATGCGAGCGAGACCACGCAGCTAAAAATTACATGCTGCACGAACCAGCCGCGGGCGCGAGCCCCGGCTGGTTTTTTTATATGCGCCGCGCTCCAGAGCAGGGGTTCTAGCCACCCACGACGGCCTCCCGCGCTCATGCGCGAGTGTTTCAACGCAATCGCACCAACGCGGCGGCGGCATGCCGCACACAGGCGTCGCTCAACGCCGTCGCCTGGCGTTGCGCGCCGCACACGACATGCAGCGCGACCGGCAACGCAGGCGCGAAGCGCTTCACCCCCACCCGCGCGCTCGCGTGCTGAGCTGTCAGCGCGTGGACCAGCGCGACGCCCAGTCCCGCTTCCACCATTGCCACCACGGATTGCGCGAGCGCCACCTCGACGCCCAGATCGCGCGTCACCGCGCATTCGGCGAACTGCCAGTCGATGCGCATACGCGCTTCGCTCGCCGCGGCAAACGAAATGAAGCGCTCGCCCTCGCAGTCTTCGGCGCGAATCACGCGCTTGCGCGCAAGACGATGCCCGCGCGCGGCACAATGCAGCGCAGCGGCCACTCGCCCAGACACTCCAGACGCGCGCCAGGGTGCGCCACGGCCTGCATCACGAAGCCGAGGTCGCAGCGTTGCGCCGCCACACTTTCGGCAATTTCCGCAGCATCGCCGGCCAGCAGTTCGAGATCGACGCCCTCGTGCTCGCGCGCGAACGCTGCGGCAACGCGCGGCGGGAAGTCGGCGGAAAGATCCGCAGAAGCCGCGACGCACACTACGCCGCGCGGTTACCCGCGAATCTGTGCGGCCGCCTGGGCCACGCGCTCGAAGCCCGCGAACGCACGCTCGACTTCATCGTGCAGCGCATGAGCTTCGACGGTCGATAGCAAGCGCCCCTGGCGCCGTTCGAAGAACGCTTGCGCCGTCTTCGCTTCGAAATCGGCAAGCAGGCGGCTCACTGCGGGCTGCGAGATGCCGAGCGCCTGCGCCGCGCGAGTAACCGTGCGCCATTGCATCAACGCACGAAAGGCTTCAACCTGGCGCAGACGGAGGTCGGCAGCAAGCATAATATGGTGTTATGGATTGGCGAATACCGTGCAGAGATGGCATCGCTACCAGTCTTCATCAATAACGATTAAGTCTATATTTCAGGTCCATCATGTCCGGCTAAAGGCCATAACACTAGAACATGCATTTGACACCAGAGCTCGCTTTGCACGCGCCAATGAAAAATCCCCGCAGGCCTGACGCCGACGGGGATTCCTGGGTACTAACGAGTCGCCGCCACCCGAAGGTTGCGGCTTGAACGCGATCAGGCCGCAGCTGCGTCCTTCAGCTTCTTCAGGGCGCGCGCCTTGATGCGGACCGTTGCCGGCTTGGCCGGGAACCAGCGCTCTTCGCCGGTGAACGGATCCTTGCCGAAGCGCTTCTTCTTCGCCGGCACAGCCTGCACGACGATCTTCAGAAGGCCCGACAGCGTGAATTCGCCGGCGCCCTTCTTGTGGACCGAACCGAGGATCGTGTCTTCCAGCGCGGCGAGCACGGCCTTGGCAGCCTTCGGCTCGACGCCAGCACGCTCAGCGACGTGGGTAGCCAGCGAGGCCTTCGTGAAGGTGTCCTTGATCGGCGTCGGTGCGCCGGACGCCTTCACGGCGACCTTCTTAGCTGCAGCAGTCTTGGCGGGCGCTTTCTTTGCGGCAACCTTCTTGGTGGCCGGGGCAGCTGCCTTTTTGGCCACTTTCTTTGCGGAAGTCGGCATGTTTCTCCTACCAGTGTTGGTCAGTGAATCGAAGAAGCACTGCGGAATGCACGTGCTTCAACGGCGGATTCTACATACGCGCAAGCGTTTTGCGTGAAGCTTTTGCATTGTCGTTGCGATTTTGTTGCGCGGTGCTGACTTCCGAACGCATTTCGACGCCTGTTTACAGGGGTAAACGTGCACCGTCGAGACTCCAACGCCTGCCCGATGCCGCGCTTCGGCCGGCGCGTCTCACATGCTCGCCGTTCGGAAAACGCCCTACGTATGGCGTTTTTCGTGATTTCGCATGCGCTCGTCGCACCGCCGCGCCCGCGGCAATCGGTCAGAGCGCACGCAGCAGCGTGGCAAGTGACGTCAACGCGGCATCGATACGCTCGACTTCGACCGCCCCGTAACCGAACAGAAAACCGCTTTGCACAGGCGCTTCGAGATGAAATGGCGCGAGCGGATGCAGCCCGATCGATGCACGGCGCGCGGCCTCGGCCACCGCACCGGCTTCGAGCGGCGCGACGAGCCGCGCCGCCAGGTGCAGGCCCGCCGTGTTCGGCATGACCGGTTCGAGCCACGGCGCAAGCGGTCCGCGCAAATGCGCGAGCAGCGTGTCGCGGCGCTGCGAATACGTCTGATGCATGCGCCGCAGGTGGCGTGCGAAATGGCCGTTGAGCATGAAGTTGGCGAGCGCCGTCTGCGTGAGCACGCAGCCGTGGCAGTCGCCGATCTGTCGCGCGCGGGCGAGCGGCGCGGCAAAGGTGGCGGGTGGCACCATGTACCCCACGCGCAGCTCCGGGAAGATCGTCTTCGAAAACGTGCCGACGTAGGCCACGAGACCTGCGTTGTCGAGACTCTTGAGCGGCTCCAGCGAACGCCCTTCGAAGCGGTATTCGCAGTCGTAATCGTCTTCGATCACGAGCGCGCCGCGCGCCTGCGCCCATTCGAGCAGCGCGACGCGCCGCTCGAGACTCATTGGCATGCCGAGCGGAAACTGGTGCGAGGGCGTCACGTAGACGAGCCGCGCCGCCTTCGGCAGGCGCGCGACGACGAGGCCCTCGTCGTCCACGGGCACCGGCACGACCTTCGCGCCGAGCGCGGCGAAGATATCCCGCGCGGGCGGATAGCCCGGATCCTCGACGGCCACCACGTCGCCGGGTGCCAGCGTCACGCGCGCGAGCAGATCGAGCGCCTGCTGCGCGCCCTGCGTGACGATCACGTCCTCCCAGTTGGCCTGCACCGCGCGATTGAAGGCGAGATAGCGCGAGACCGCAAGACGCAGCTTCTCCTCGCCGGCAGGATCGCGGTACATGCCGTGGCCGCGCGCCTGCACGCGCAACGCATCGTTGATGCAGCGCCGCCAGATGTCGAAGGGAAAGCGCGATTTGTCGGTGACGCCGCCCGCGAAGTCGCAAGCAAGCCGCGTATCGAAGCGTGGCAGCAAGCCGCCCTGCGCCTCAGCCTGCCACCATGGCGTCGCCTGCGCGCCGCGCGCGGCTTCGGTGACCGTCGTAGCGGCGCGGATCTGCGGATTCGGATGACCGCGCTCGCGCGCGGGCAGACGCTCGAGCGTTTCGGCGACAAAGGTGCCCGAGCCGCGCCGCGAGTTCAGATATCCCTCTGCCAGCAGGCGCTCGAAGACGTCGAGCGTGGTCTTGCGCGAAACGCCTAGCTGTTGCGCGAGATCGCGCGTGGAAGGCAGGCGGGTGCCACCCGCAAGGCGACCGTCGACGATGCTGTCGCGGAGTTGCCGGTAGATCTGGGCCGCGAGGTCGCGACGGCCCGACACGGTGACATGGAGTTCCATTGATGGCGCTGCAGGAAGCGTTCGACGGGAGCGAAAGTGGTCACTCGAGATATTGCCAGAATGGCTATATGAACGCGCCAGCGCGGCGCCTAAAGTGCTCACGTGGCTGACGCATTTCGCAGTTCCAGCCCATCCGTAACAGACCCATCCGCAACGGACGCCATTCAACTTCAGAGGTGAACGATCATGCAATCACGTATGGATTACTACAAGGCGAGCCCGGAAGGCACGAAAGCCATGATTGCGCTCGAAGAGCGCGTGAGCAAGAGCTCGATCGAAAAGCCGCTCGCGGAGCTGGTGCGTCTGCGCGCTTCGCAGATCAACGGCTGCGCGTTCTGCGTCGACATGCACACCACCGATGCGCGCAAGGGCGGCGAAACCGATCGCCGGCTCGCAACGGTCTCGGTGTGGCGCGAAACGCCGTTCTTCACCGAACGCGAACGCGCCGCGCTCGAATGGACCGAATCGGTCACGCTGCTCGCGCAAACGCACGTGCCCGACGAGGTATGGGAACGCGTGAAGCCGCATTTCACCGATCAGGAAATCGCCGATCTGACGTTGCTGATCGTCGCGATCAACGGCTGGAATCGCATCGCGGTGTCGTTCCGCAAGATGCCGGCCTGAGTACGCACCTCAGTACGCACCTCAGTACGCACCTGAGCACGCAGCATGACGCGCCACTTCTGTCGCCTGCTATTAAGCGGCGGCTGAACGCGGCGCGCGCGCTGCGTGCGCCACGCGAGCGACCCTGGCAGTTTTTGCGCGGCTTTTGGCATGGTTGCGCGGCCGTGCGAAGCTACAGTGAATCCCGGTTGTCCGGCACACCGCCGGCCTGGTTCGATACCCTGACCGAGGACTCCTCATGGCGCTGCAAATCGGCTTTCTTCTCTTTCCCAACGTGCAACAGCTCGACCTCACCGGCCCGTACGACGTGCTCGCCTCGATGCCGGACACGCAGGCGCGGCTCATCTGGAAGACGCTCGAACCCGTGCGCTCGAGCACCGGCCTCGTGCTCACGCCCGACACGACTTTCGACGACTGCCCTCCACTCGACGTGATCTGCGTACCGGGCGGCAGCGGCGTCTCGCAGCTGATCCCCGACGACGAGACGCTCGCGTTCCTGCGCCGCCAGGCGAGCGGCGCGCGCTACGTCACCTCGGTCTGCACGGGGGCGCTCGTGCTCGGCGCGGCCGGCCTGCTGCGCGGGCGGCGCGCAACCACGCACTGGGCTTTCCATGAGCTGCTGGAGCCGCTCGGCGCGCTCCCCGTGCGTGCGCGCGTGGTGCGCGACGGCAACGTGCTGACGGGCGGCGGCATCACCGCTGGCATCGATTTCGCGTTGACGCTCGCCGCCGAGCTGATCGGCGACGAGGCCGCCCAGGCGTTGCAGCTCGAACTCGAATACGCGCCCGCGCCGCCGTTCGATGCGGGTGATCCCGCCACGGCACCGCGCGCAATCGTGGAAAGGTTGCGCGCGCAATCAGCTGCATCGGTCGCCGAGCGCGCGCGCATCGTCGCGGCGGCCGCCGCGAGGCTCTGAGCCGGGCCGCGCGGCCAGCCTGGCCATGCGCCGCCGCGGGCCAGGGTCTGCGCTTGCTACCCTCTTTGGCATGGATCGTTTACATTGGCTCCCTGGCGCGCCGCACGCGCAATCTAGCGGCTAGCGCCTGCCCTCCCGGCTCAGGGATTGCCGTTCAAACCAGACATAAGGGGAATCGATGCGTTCCACCACCAGCAAGCTCACTCTCGCCGCGGCCACCGCCGCATTCCTGATCGGCGCCGCCGCGCCGGCGCTCGCGCAGACGGAGGCCAGCGCACCGGCCGCCGCCGAGTCCACGGCCTCGCAACCGCTCACCAAGGAGCAGAAGAAGGAAGCCAAGGCACAGGCCAAAGCGCAGCGCAAGGCAGAGCGCAAGGAAGCCCGCGCGAAGAACAACGCCGAACTGAAGAAGCTGGAAGCCGCTGGCTACAAGCCGGGATTGAACGACCCGAACTATCCGCAGAACCTGCAAGACGCGCAGAAAAAAGCGAACGCCGCTGCTGGCGCGAGCCAGTAAGCCGCGTTCGCTCTAGTCTTTCGCACGTTTTTTTCGCGTTCGGGCCGGCCGCCGTGCCGGTCCGAACGCCTCCAGGCTGCACCGCCGTTTCCTGCCTCCGCGTCGCGTTTTGCGACACCCTCGATCGCCTGCCGCGCAAATCCCGCGACGCTCCCACGCACTCGCAATCACTCGCGCACCGGCCACGCGAAACGCTCCAATAATCGATTGCCAGTACCATCCGCGAAGCGAACCCGCCGTCACGTTCGCAAGCAGCGAAACCGCCGCCATCGACGCTGCATGCGCCACGCCATGAGCCCGCCGCATGCATGCCCAATGTGGAGTGATCGTCATGACCGCACCCCAGCCAGCTGCCAACGCGAGTGCCGGGCCGCAGAAAAAGGGCATTCCTGTCGGTCTGATCGCGGGCGTGGCCGCCCTCGTCGTCGTGCTTGTGCTGCCCCTGCCCGCAACCCTGCCGCCCGCCGGCCAGCGCATGCTCGCGATCCTCGCTTTCGCCGTGGTCGTATGGCTCACCGAGGCCGTGTCATACGAGGCGAGCGCGATCATCATCACCTCGCTCATGGCGTTTCTCGTCGGCACGGCGCCCACCATCGAGAATCCCGCCGTCGACTACGGTACGAACAAAGCCATCAGCATGGCGCTCGCCGGCTTCTCGAACTCCGCGCTCGCGCTCGTGGCCGGCGCGCTGTTCATTTCGGCGGCGATGACCGTGAACGGCCTCGACCGGCGCATCGCACTCGTCACGCTCTCGCTCATCGGCACAACCACGCGGCGCATCCTGATCGGCGCGATCGCCGTCACCATCGTGCTCTCGCTCGTGGTGCCGAGCGCCACCGCGCGCAGCGCCTGCGTCGTGCCGATCATGGTGGGCGTGATCTCCGCGTTCGGCGTGGACAAGCGCTCGAACATCGCGGCGGGCATCATGATCGTGGTGGCCGCGGGTACCAGCATCTGGAACGTCGGCATCCAGACCGCCGCCGCGCAAAACCTGCTGACCGTGGGCTTCATGGACAAGATGCTCGGCGCGCGCGTCACATGGCTCGACTGGCTCGTCGCGGGCGCGCCCTGGGCAATCGTGATGTCGGCGGCGCTGCTCGTCATCGTGCTGAAGATGCTGCCGCCCGAAGCCGAAGCGATCGCGGGCGGCAAGGAAGCCGTCGAAGCCTCGCTGCGCGAACTGGGCCCCATGACGGGCCCGCAAAAGCGCCTGCTGGGCGTCTCCATCGGCCTGCTGTTCTTCTGGGCGACCGAGGGCAAGCTGCACCCCTTCGACACCACCTCGGTCACCTACGTAGGCCTCGTGCTGCTGTTGTTGCCGCGCTTCGGCGTGATGGACTGGAAGACGGTGCAAAGCCGCATTCCATGGGGCACGGTGATCGTGTTCGGCGTGGGCATCAGCCTCGGCACCGCGCTGCTCACGACGAAGGCGGGCCAATGGCTCGGCGACCTCGTCGCGCACCACACCGGGCTCGACACGGCCACGCCCTTCACGGCCTTCGCGATTCTCTCGGCGTTCCTGATCGTCATTCACCTCGGCTTTGCGAGCGCGACGGCGCTCACCTCTGCCATGCTGCCGATTCTCGTGTCGGTGCTGCAGTCGATGCAGGGCGATTTCAACCGGCTCGGGCTCACGATGCTGCTCGGCTTCGTGGTGAGCTTCGGCTTCATCCTGCCGATCAACGCGCCGCAGAACATGGTATGCCTCGCCACCGAAACGTTCACCGCGAAGCAGTTTGCGCGGGTCGGCATCGTGCTGACGATCGTGGGCTACCTGCTCCTGCTGCTGTTCGGCGCGACGTGGTGGCGCTGGCTTGGCTGGATCTGAACGCGAAGCGCTGTACGCAGATGGAATATGGCGAACGAGCTGGGCGTCGCGCCGCTCACGGCGGCGTGAGGCGCTCTCCCACGACGCACATGCAAAACGGCCGCGCAAGTCCTGAACTTGCGCGGCCGCTTCGTTTGGCTTTATCGCGTTTCAAACCGCGAGCATCACACCGCAACGGCTCCCACGTAGTTCTCGGCCATCGCCGTGGCGGCGGCGCGCGAAGTCGTGACGTGCTCGAGCTCGGCGACCTGCAGGCGCTGCTCGAACGGCGAGGCATCGTCGAGGCGGTGCATCATGCGCGTCATCCAGTACGAGAAGTGCTCGGCGCGCCAGATGCGGCGCAACGCCGTTTCGCTATAGGCGTCGAGCAGATCGGTGCGGCTCTCCGTGTAGAAGGCCACGAGCGCGGCGGTCAGCACGCGCACGTCCGACACCGCGAGGTTGAGCCCCTTCGCGCCGGTGGGCGGCACGATATGCGCGGCGTCGCCCGCGAGGAAGAGGCGGCCGTGCTGCATCGTGGTCGAAACGAAGCTGCGCATGCCCACGATGTTCTTCTGGAAGATCCTGCCTTCTACCACCTGATGCCCCTCCAGCGAGTCGACGCGCGCATGCATCTCGGCCCAGATGCGGTCGTCGGACCAGTTATCGACGCTGTCCTTCGGATCGCACTGGAAATACATGCGCTGCACGTTCGGCGAGCGCGTGCTGACGAGCGCGAAGCCGCGGTCGTGACGCGCGTAGATCAGTTCGTCCGAGGTGGGCGGCGCCTCGACGAGAATGCCGAACCAGCCGAACGGGAACACGCGCTCGTAGTCCTGGCGCAGCGCCGCCGGAATCGCACCGCGCGAAACGCCCTGCGAGCCGTCGCAGCCGATCACGTAATCGCACTGCAGTTCGTGCTGCTCGCCTTCGTGCGTGAAGCGGATCGACGGCGTGCTGGTTTCGATGCCGTGAATCGACGTATTCGAGACGTTGAAGAAGAGCTTGCCGTCTGCGGCCACGCGCGCGGCGACGAGGTCCTTGAGCACTTCATGCTGCGCGTAGACGGTGATGGCCTTGCCGGTGAGGCCGGTGAGGTCGATGCGGCGGCGCTTGCCTTCGAACGCGAGTTCGAAGCCGTGATGCAACGCGCCTTCGGCCTTCATGCGCTCGCCGACGCCCGTTTCGGTGAGCAGGTCCATCGTGCCTTGCTCGAGTACGCCCGCGCGAATCGTCGATTCGATCTGGTCGCGGCCACGCAGCTCCAGCACGACCGAGTCGATACCGCGAAGATGCAGAAGATGGGAAAGAAGCAGGCCCGCGGGCCCGGCGCCAATGATGCCAACCTGAGTGCGCATGTCATGTCTCCTATGCGGCGTTGCTTGAGTTGATTTTGCGCAAGTTTCACCGCTGGCCGGCTATCTCGCAACGCGATATGGCGAATATGTACTATCCAGATTTGGAATATCAAAGCGATAGCGGGGCAAGTGCGCGGAATGGAAGTTGCTGGCTGGGGCGGTTTGCCCGTATCCACAAGAACACCAAGCCCATGCCTTTACCGTTCCGCTTTCCGACAACCGATTCCGCAACGAAACCCCGCTCCTCCTCATTCGCCCTCGCGCTCGCAACCGCGTTGTGCCTTGCGTTTCCGCTCTCGCACGCCGAGCGCGCGCAAGCCGATAGCGCGAGCTCGACCACGACGCAAAGTGGGCAGGAATTACAACGCCCCGCACGATCCGCGCAATCCGCGCAGCCCGCCACGCCCGCCGACCTCTACGGGCGCCTGTACCACGACGTCGAACTCGCGCAGGTCTTCCCCGACAGCAAGACGTTTGCCGACATGCTGCCAAACGCGCGCCCCGACGAGATCACCGCGGCCTACGACCGCTGGCGCCAGCAGCATGCCGGCGAGCGCGACGAACCCGCGCGCAAGGCGGCGCTCACGCAGTTCGTGAACCAGTACTTCACGGCCCCGCCGCAGACCGACGACCACTACGTTTCCGATCCGGACCAGGACGTCGTCGGCCATATCGACACGCTCTGGGACGTGCTCACCCGCCAGCCCGACGCCGAGCCCCATGCGTACTCGTCGCTGCTGCCGCTGCCGTACGCGTACGTCGTGCCGGGCGGCCGCTTCAACGAGATCTACTACTGGGACTCGTACTTCATCATGCTGGGCCTCGAAGCGAGCGGCCGTCATGCGCTCGTGCTCGACGAGCTGAACAATTTCGCCACGCTGATCGACCGTTACGGCCACATCCCCAACGGCAATCGCACGTATTACCTGAGCCGCTCGCAGCCGCCGTTCTTCGCGCAGATGGTGAGCCTCGCCGCGCAAAGGGACGGCGACGCCGTGTATCTGCGCAATCTGCCGCAACTGCGCAAGGAATACGACTACTGGATGGCCGGCGCGCAAACACTCGAACCGGGCCACGCCACGCGCCACGTCGTGCGCCTGCCCGACGGCACGCTGCTCAACCGCTACTGGGACGCGCGCAACCGGCCGCGCGACGAGTCGTATCGCGAAGACATGCTCACGGCGAGGTCCATGCCGCAGCGCAACGCCCCGGATCTCTGGCGCAACCTGCGCGCGGGCGCGGAAACGGGCTCGGACTACAGCTCACGCTGGCTCGCCGACGACCACACGCTCGCGACCATCGACGTGACCTCGCTCGCGCCGGTGGACCTGAACTCGCTGATGGTCATGCTCGAGCGCACGCTCGCGAAGGCCTACGGTCTCAAGGGCGACGCGCGCGAGGCCGCATCGATGACGAAGCGCGCCCAGCAGCGCGCCGAAGCGATCGACCGCGTGCTCTGGGATCCACAGCTGCATGCGTTCGGCGACTACGACTTCGTCCACCACACGCTCACGCACCGGCTCACGGCGGCGACCGTGTACCCGCTCTATGCGGGCGTCGCGACACGGCAGCAGGCGCAGGACGTGGCCGCCGCCGTGCGCACCGGCCTGTTGCGCCCGGGCGGCCTCGCCACCACCCAGGTCGCGACGGGCCAGCAATGGGACGAGCCGAACGGCTGGGCGCCGCTGCAATATCTCGCGGTAATCGGGCTGCGCCGCTACGGCGAGCAGGACCTCGCACAGGAAATCGCCACGCGCTGGATCGCGACGAATCTCGCCTACTACCAGCGCACGCACAAGCTCGTCGAAAAATACGACGTGAGCGCGGCGGCCACGCAGGCCTCGTCGGCGGGCGGCGGCGAATATCCGCTGCAGGACGGCTTCGGCTGGACCAACGGCGTGCTGCGCGTGCTGCTCCAGATGTATCCGCGCTCCGCCGCCGCGCAAGGCGCGCGAGCGTCCGGCACGGCGGCGGCGGCCCGCGAGCCCGCCAGCGCGCCGTGATGCGGCGCAGCGTTGCGCGCAGCGCATCTGAGTGCAATTGTGGGGAACTGAGCGGACCGCCACGCGTGGCTGGCGCGGCGCGAAACTTGCGCATGATTCCCTGCGTGCAGTGCAGCACCGCTGCTGCGCGACGCCGCATGCCAGGCCCGAGGCCGCTGCGCCTCATGTGCATGTCTCGCGCCAACGGCGTATGCTGGTATTCATTATCTCGATAAATTTCCGACCGGCTCGCGCCGCTCGTTGCGATGAACGCCTCCGCCCATGCCCCCGGTTCCCCAAGCGCGCCGCGCGTGACGGTGGTCGTGCTCACGCGCAACCAGGTGCGCCAGACCATCGATACCGTTGCGCGCCTCACCGCCCTTCCCGAGCAACCCGATGTGATCGTGGCCGACAACGGCTCCAGCGATTCCACCGTGGCCCTGCTGGCCTCGCTGTTTCCGCAGGTGCGCATCGTCCAGTCGCTGGGCGACCGCGGCATGGCCGGCTTCAATCGCGCCGTCCTGCTCGCGCGCACCGAATATGTGGCCTGCTGCGACGACTGCACCTGGTTCGCGCCCGGCTCGCTCGCACGCGCGGCGCAACTGCTCGACGCGCACGCGGAGGTTGCCGTGCTCAACGCACGCGTGGTGAGCGACGACGAACGCGAAATCCACCCCGCCTGCCTGATGCTCGCCGCCACCTCGCCGGCTGCGGAAAGTCTCGGCGGTCCCACGCTCGCGAGCTTCATGGCCGGCGCATGCATTTTCCGTGCGGCGGTGTTCCGCGCGCTCGGCGGCTACGAGGAGCGCCTCTCGCACGGTGGCGCCGAGGAGCTCGCCGCCCTCGACATGCTCTCCGCGGGCCATCAGATCATCTATTGCGAACAGGCCCTCGCGCATCGCGAGCCGCTCTATCGCTGGTTCACGCGCGCGCAGCACTGCGCTCTCGCGCGCAACTCCGCGTGGGTTGCCTGGATGCGGCTGCCCATGCGCGACGCGATCGCGGTCACCGGCCGCGCGCTCGCCGTGTTCGCGCGCCAACGCTCGCTCGGGCCCGCGGGCGTCGCGCTCCTGCGCGGCGCGTTCTGGACGCTGCGCCGCCGCCGCGTGGTGCCGCCTCATGTCGTGCTGCTCACCCGCCAGGTGCGCCGCGCCGAGCGCCACGTGCGCGCGGGCATTCCCGCCATGGCCGAAAAGTACGACCGCTCGGGGCAACGCGCGTGGTAAGCTGCGGCGCTCGTTGGGCGCGGGCAGTCCCTCCAGACGCCAAGGCCTGTTCCCATGAATGACGGGCCTACGACTGCCCCGAGGACCATGACAACGCCCGACTCCGGCATCGCCCCGCAAGGCAGCGCCACGCAACCCGCCCCCGAAAGCGCGTCCGAAAGCCATAACGAACGCCGCTTCGAGGCGCTCGTCCAGCCGATCGAAGACTACGCGATCTTCCTGCTCGACACGCGCGGCCATGTCGCGAGCTGGAATCGCGGCGCGGCCCGCATCAAGGGCTACGCGGCGCACGAGATCATCGGCGAGCATTTCTCGCGTTTCTACACGGAAGAAGCCAAGGCGCGCCGCTGGCCCGACCACGAGCTGGAACAGGCCGCCCTGCATGGGCGCTTCAACGACGAAGGCTGGCGCGTGCGCAAGGACGGCACGATGTTCTGGGCCAACGTGGTCATCACCGCGCTGCGCGAGAGCGACGGCTCGCTCTCGGGCTTCGCCAAGGTCACGCGCGACCTCACGGCCGAGCGCCGCCAGGTCGAAGCGCTGCGCCTTTCGGAGGAGCGCTTTCGCCTGCTCGTCGAGAGCGTGAGCGACCATGCGATCTTCATGCTCGATCCGCAAGGCAATGTGGTGAGCTGGAACAGCGGCGCCACCAACCTCAAGGGCTACCGCCCGGCCGAGATCGTCGGCCAGCACTTCTCCGTGTTCTACCCGCCCGAGGAGGTGGCCGCCGGCCTGCCCGAGCTCGAGCTGCGCCGCGCGACCGAACTGGGCCGCGTCGTCACGGAAGGCTGGCGCGTGCGCAAGGACGGATCGATGTTCTGGGCCAACGTCACGCTCACCGCTGTGCACGACGGCCATGGGCGGCTCACCGGCTTCGCGAAAGTCACGCGCGACATGACCGAGAGCCGCCGCAACGACGAGCTCGAGCATTCGAGCGAGCAGATGAAGCAGTTCCTCGCCATGCTCGCGCACGAGTTGCGCAACCCGCTTGCGCCCGTGCGCAACGCCGTGGCCACGATGCACCTCATGGACGCGCCGAGCCCCGAGATCGAGCGCGCGCGCGACATGATCGACCGGCAGATCGTGCACCTCACGCGGCTCGTGGACGACCTCCTCGACGTCGGCCGCATCACCTCGGGCAAGATCGAGTTACGCGAGGCGCCGCTCGACCTGCGCGAAGTGGTTGCGCACGCCATCGACGCCGCGCAGCCGTTCACCTCGGCGCGCAACCAGCACGTGGAAACGCAACTGCCCGATGCGCCGCTCACCATGACGGGCGACCATACGCGCCTCGTGCAGGTGCTGCAGAACCTGCTGCACAACGCCTCGAAGTTCTCGCCCGACGGCAGCCGCATCGCCGTCGATGTGCATCGCGCGGCGCGCGCCGTGCAGATCCAGGTGCGCGACGAAGGCCGCGGGCTACGACCCGGCACCTTCGAATCGATCTTCGGCCTCTTCAGCCAGGACCGCACGATGCCCGTGCCGATCGAAAACGGGCTCGGCATCGGCCTCATGCTGTGCCGCTCGCTCGTCGAGCTGCACGGCGGCACGATTTCCGCCACGAGCGATGGCCCCGGCAAGGGCAGCACGTTCACGATCCGCCTGCCGTTGGCGCGCAAGGCCACGCATGCCGCCCAGCCGGCGCCGCTCGACGCGGACGCAATCAGTCTGGCGGCGCTGGCCGAGGCCGGCGTACCGCCGCTGCGCGTGCTCGTGGTCGACGACAATCGCGATTCGGCCGACAGCCTCGCAATGCTGCTCGAACTCAAAGGCCACGAGGTTCGCGTCGCCTATAGCGCCGCGCAGGCAGGCAAGCAAGTCGAGGACTTCACGCCCGACGCCGCGCTCATCGACATCGCCATGCCGGAAATCGACGGCTATGCGGCGTTGCGCGCACTGCGTGCGCTGCCCGCGCTTTCACACACGCTGTTCGCGGCCATGACGGGATTCGGCCAGGCCGCCGACATCGAGCTCACGCAGGAGGCGGGCTTCGAGATGCATCTCGTGAAGCCCGTCGACGCCGCGCTTTTCGACGAAGTGCTCGCGCTCGCCGCGGCAAGACGCACGTGATAAACCCGCCAGGCGATAAGGGCGCCCGCTGACAAAGACGCCAGGAGCTAAGGCGCGACGGGCACGAACGGCCGGTATTCGACCTCGGGCCCGCGCACGACGATCGCCGTCGATTCCGGCACTTCGGCCCAGACCTCCGGCGTGTTGCCGAGCGGCTCGGAAACGAGCAGATACGCATCCTCGCCCGCCGCCGTGATGCGCGGATCGTCGGGATAGAGCTCGTGCAGATGCCGGAACGACGCGGTGTGATAGAGCGAGCGCGAATTGCGTTCGCTCGAATAGCGCGCCGCGATGATCTGCTCGCCGTCGCATGCGCATACCGTCATGTTGAGCGCCGGCTCCACGCCATGCTTTTTCGCGGTTTCCTCGACAAAGCCCGCCATGCGCTCGAGCGCGGCGACGGGATCCAGTTCGAGGCCGAATGTCATCGCCAGATAGAACATCGTTTCGGAATCCGTCGAACCTTCGATCGCGTTGAAGCGCCCCGGATCGATCGCCACGAGCAGGTCGCGCCGCATGAGCGGAAAGCTGCGAATCAGCCCGTTGTGCGCGAATATCCAGCGCCGATGACGAAACGGATGGCAGTTCGTCTCCTGCACCGGCGTGTGCGTGGCCGCACGAATATGCGCGATGAACATCGGCGCGCTCACGGCGCGCGCGAGCTCACGCAGGTTGCGGTCGTTCCAGGCCGGATGCACGCTGCGATAGCGATAGGGAATGTCGTGCGGATGCTGATACCAGCCAAGCCCGAAGCCGTCGCCGTTCGTGGTGGTCGCGCCCTGGGTCGAATGCAGGCTCTGGTCGATCAGCGAGTGGCGCGAATGAAACAGCACGGTTTCGAGCTGCACGGGGTTGCCGGAATAGGCGAGCCAGCGGCACATGATGGGCTCCTTCGAAAGGTCGTTTTCGAGCGCCGGCCCGCAAACGCACCGCCTACTTCACGGCGCGCAGGTCGGCGATCGGCGTGAGAAAGCCATTCAGTCCAGTGAGTATGATCTGCACCCCGATGCACAGGAGCAAAAACGAGGAAACGCGCATGGCCACGCGCGTGCCCTCCACACCCAGATATTGCGAAAGCCGCGCCGCGCGGCTGTATACGTAATAGATCACGAGCATGACGAGCGTCGAGATCACGAGCGACGCGACGCTGGAAATCAGCCATGCCGAAAGCTTGTGCGTGCGGTTGGCGTTCAGCGCGATGGCCGTCGCGATCGAGCCGGGACCGGTGGTGAGCGGAATCGTCAGAGGGAAAAAGGCCTTGCCGGCGGCAGAGCCCGAGCTCATGGGCTTCACCGGGTGATCGACCATGGCTTCACGCGCCTCGGGCTCGGGCGCGTTGAGCATTTGCCAACCGCTCACGGCCACCGCGAGGCCGCCGCCGATGCGCAGCGCCTCCATCGAAATGCCGAAGAAATGCAGGATCGGCGTGCCGACGAAGAACGCCGCGACCAGCACGAAGAACGCGTTGATCGCCACGCGCTTGGCGAGCAGGCGCCGTTGTTCGTCGGTGAGCGTTGCGGTGCGGTCGAGAAAAACAAAGGCAACGCCGATGGGATTGATGATGCTGATGAGTCCGGTGAAACCGAACAGGATGTCTGAAATCAGGCTCTCGATCATGGAGTCGATCCGGTAATGGCATGCGCGAACGGAGGTGCGCAAAGTGTAGCCGGATCGAGGGGCGGCGTGCCTGATCGATGCCCGTCCCGAGGCCGCGAAATGGCGCATCGCACCAATGCTTTCGGCTGGCCTTCAATTATTTTGGCGGCTTTACGGGGCGCGTTCGCAAGCATAGAGTGGATTGCCTCGCACCCAGGCGCGACGTTTCTTTTCTTCTCAAATACAAGAGGAGTTGCCATGTCACTGAGGTTGCTCGCTGCCTTGCCCTTTATCGGCATCCTGCTCGGGGTGCCGTTCGTCAACCGCACCGAGCCGCTCGTGCTCGGCATGCCGCTCGTGCTGGCATGGATCGTCATGTGGGTCGTGCTGACCGCGGCCATCATGGGGATCATCTACCGGCTCGATCCGACCAACCGGCACGCTGGCGAAGCCGAGGCGGAGGTGCAGGCATGAGCGCCCTCATCATCATCGTGGCGATCACGGTCGTCGCGCTCTTTCTCGGCATGCGTGCGCGCAGCGGCCACGACATGAATCTCGAGCAGTGGGCCGTGGGCGGACGCAGCTTCGGCACCG
>NZ_DATJWR010000192.1:0-2019 GCF_035501035.1 Paraburkholderia sp. | reverse complement strand
CGATCGCATCGACGCCCGTCGCGTGTATGCCGCCCGCGTAGATGAGCGCCTCAGCGGCGTCGAGCAGGCGCTCGCGTGCGTCGGGCTGGGGCGCTTCGGTGTTCGGGTTCATGGCGTTTATCGATCAGCAGTTTCACGGAGAACTTCGCGGAGAACATCAGGAGAATGATCGTTCTCGGAGCTCCCAATGTAGAACGATCATTCTCCGAAGTCAAGGCGCTTTGCTTTCATGCGCGCCGCACTTCCCGCTTCGCCGGCCGACAAACGACCGCCCCGAGACTGCGAACACGGCGGTGACGACCAGCGCGAGCCCCATCGCGCGCGTGGGGGTGAGCGGTTCGCCGAGCAGCAGCGTCGCGAGCACCACGCTCGAAACGGGCGCTACCGCCGTGAAAATCGCCGCCTCGCTGCCGGGCACGCGTGCGGCACCCGCGTACCAGAGCCAGAATCCAGCCACTGTCGGCACGAGCGCGTAATACGTCACGCCAATCATGGCGGGCACGGCACGGCAGGTGCCGCGCCGGACCAGCCGGGTAGCGCACAAACGCTGGAAACGATAAACCCCAGGCCCGTCATCGCCGCGGCTTGCGCAAGCGGCGGCCATGGCTTCGCAAGCCGCTTGTTTAGCAACACGAACAGACTTTCACAAACTACGGCGCCCAGGATCATCGCATCGCCCGAGAGCGAGCGCGTGCCGCTGTGAGGTCCGGCGGGCGCGAGCGTGACCATGGCGACGCCGAGGCTCGCGGTCGCGACCGACACGAGCGTGCTCGCGCGCAGCCGCTCGCCCAGAAGCAACGCGGCGGTCACCGCGCAAACGGCCGGCAGCGTGCCGAGGATGATGCCGGCGTCGCTCGCGGAAGTGCGCTGCGTGCCGGCGATCAGCAAGACCGTATAGCCGACGCTGCCGATCGCCGCCTGCGTGACGAGCAGCACCGCGTCGCGCAGGCCCGGACGCGGAAACGCCGCACCGGTGAAACGCATGAGGAGCAAGAAGACCGGCAACGCGATGGCAAAGCGCAGCGCCGTGGCGGGCAGCGGATCGAGCCCGGTTCCGATGGTCTTACTGGCAATGACCGTGCTGCCAACGGTGAGCATGGCGGCCGTCAATTGCAGATGCGCGACGGATCGGGTGGACAGGGTTGAGCGCCGCGCGCTTTCATGCGGCGGCAATCGTGTGGACATGGTGCGCTCCTCGTGGTGATACGCCTGTATAGGCCCACCTCGGAGCGCCGTCTTGGATGGATGTGCGTCAGCTCACGGGCTTCGCTTCGCGCGCGAGCCAGTAACGACCAGGCGAGACGCCGAACTGCCGCACGAAAGCGCGATTCAGGTGGCTCTGGTCGCAGAAGCCCGCCGCGAGCGCGGTTTGCGCCGGCGCGTGGCCTGCCTTGAGCAGGCGCCGCGCGAGCGCGACACGGCGATGCTGGATATAGCCATGCGGCGCGACGCCGAACTCACGCATGAAACCGCGGTGGAGCTGGAAGCGGCTCAGCCCCGCCGCATGGGCGAGCTCGGCGAGCGAGTACGGCTGGGCGGGATCGGCGTCGATCATGTCTCGCACGCGCGCGAGCGCCGTCGGCGAGCACTGCGCGAGCGCGCGCCGGTGGCCGAGGGCCTCGACGAGGCGGGTCACGACTTCGAGCGCCGCGCCGTCGAACCCCATGCGCGCCAGGTCGCCGCGCCGCGTCTTGATCCGTTAAATGGGCGAAGGCCGCATCGAACAAGGCACGCAAACGCGGTTCGCTGATGACGGGCGCATGAAGCGCGAAACGGTCGTCGTCGGCCTGCGTGATGTCGGTCTGCAGCGCGTCGATCCAGCGCGGCTCGAAATAAAGCATGCGCCAGGTGCACCCCGCGGCGTCGAGCGGCCGGCCATCATGCACCTCGCCGGGATTGACGAGGATGAGATCTCCGGGCACGGCCTCGACCTGGCCTGCGTCGCTCAGCGACACATGGCCGCCGCGATCGATCACGCCAATGCCGTACTGATCGTGCGTGTGGCGCCCGAACGAGCGC
>NZ_DATJWR010000191.1:0-3805 GCF_035501035.1 Paraburkholderia sp. | reverse complement strand
GCCTTCCCTTCGAATTCCAGACCGATGGTCTCGCCCTCGGGAGCATGCACGATACCCCGGTACGATTTCCGTCCGTCCAATGGCTTTTTCAACGTGATGACCGCTTCGCAGCCTGCGAAGCGTTCGAAGTCCGCCAGTTTTTTCAGCGGACGGTCGAGACCGGGCGACGAAACCTCGAGTCGCTCGTAGTCGATGTTCTCGACCGTCAGAACGTGCTGCAGCTGACGCGTGACCTTCTCGCAGTCCTCGATCGCGATCCCCGCGGGCTGATCGATGTAGATGGTCAGCATGCCGCGCCCGGTGCGCTCGAGGTCGACCAGCTCGTAACCGAGACCGGTGACCGTGGTTTCAATCAGTTCCGTCAGTTGCACAATGCCCACTCCAGATGTTCGCGCAGCGGGCCGGCAACTTCCTTCGCTCAAATATTTGCTTCGCTCGGGATTCGCGGGCCGCGCGCCAGGTGAGCGCGCGCGCTTCTCACCTACCTGCCCCACGATGCCGAACACCGCGGCCGGCTCCTGAATCTGCGCCGTTGCGACAGCATTCGCTGTGACAGCACAGATCCGGCGAACCAAAAAAAAAATGGGCGAAACGCCCATCTTCTCACTTAGCCAGGTGGTCGCACCTGGGGCGCAAAGAATAGCCGCACGCCCAGCGACTTTGTGATTCTAGCCTTTTTTGGACATTAACGCAAATCACGAGGCAAGCCCTAACAGCCATTTACTGCGTTTTATGGGCTTGCCAAGGTGATTTGCAGGCGATTTCCGCGCTAATCGGCGTGTTGCAGAAGCGGCAACACGCATGCCGTTGCGCGAGAGACGAAGCCCGACGCGTGATGCGGCCGGGCGTCGCGCGTCGTCGTCAATGACCGCGGGTGCGATTGCGCGGTGTGCCGCGCTGGCCGCCACGGTTGTTACCGCCTGCACGATTGCCGCCAGCATTGGTGCTGGCGTTGTTGCCCGGGCCGCCGCGGCGATTGCCGCCCGTGCCGCCCGCATTGCCGCCCGCTCGCTTGCCCGCGCCGGGAGCACGGTTGCCGTCGACTTCGCGGCCGCCGGTACGGTTGCCACCGCGACCGCCGCCCAGCCCCGAGCCGAAGCCCGAGCCCGAGCCCGCGCCGAAGCCGCCAGACCCGCCGCCGAAGCCACCCGTCACGCCGCGTCGTCCCTGGCGCGGCTGGTTCATCGCGCCGTGCGAGCTCAGCACCGGTTCGCGATTGATGAAGCCCATCGAAGTCTGCATCGGATCGGGCTGGCGACGGTCCTGCTCTTTGCCACGCCCACCCGCCTTCTCTTCGCTCGGCGCCTTCAGGCCGACCGCCGCCATGAGGCTGCGGACCTGGTTGTCTTCGAGCTCTTCCCAGCGGCCGCGCTTGAGACCCTTCGGCAGCGCGATCGGGCCGTGGCGCGTACGGATCAGACGGCTCACCATCAGGCCAACCGCCTCAAACATGCGACGCACTTCGCGATTGCGCCCTTCGGCCAGCGCGACGTGATACCAGTGATTCGTGCCTTCGCCGCCGCCGTCGCGCAGGCGCAGGAAATTCGCCGGGCCATCCTCGAGCTCGACGCCCTTGAGCAGCTTCTGGCGATTCCCCTCGCTGAGTTCGCCCACCACGCGCACCGCGTATTCGCGCTCCACGCTGTAGCGCGGGTGCATGAAGCGGTTCGCCAGATCACCCGAGGTCGTAAGCATCAGCAGACCCTCGGTGTTGAAGTCCAGACGCCCGACGGCCAGCCACTTCGCCGTCTTCATGGGCGGCAGGCGGTCGAACACCGAGGGGCGGCCTTCTGGATCGGCGTGACTCACGATCTCGCCGGCAGGCTTGTGATAGATCAAGACGCGCGGCGGCTTGTTCGGCAGCTTGCGCTTGATCGGCTTGCCGTTGATGCGCACTTGATCGGTCGGCAGGATGCGCTGGCCGATGTGGGCAGGCTCGCCGTTCACCGAGACGCGCCCCGCAATGATCAGTTCTTCCATGTCGCGGCGCGAACCCATGCCTGCGTCCGCCAGCACCTTGTGCAGCTTCGGCGCATCGTCGTCCGGGCTCAGCACGCGCTTGGGCTGGGCACGGCCGCCGCGCAGCATCGGCGCGCGCACGCCCGTGCCGGCGCCGTTGTCGGCGTCGAATGCCGGCGAGGTCACGTAGAGGAACAAGTCGTCCTGAGTGGAATCGCCAGCCGTGGCCGCCGGCTGCCCTTCGGCGCGCCCCTGGCCCTTCTGGCGCTTGCCCGCGCCCTGCTGGCGCTCGCCATGACGTTCGTCCCGTCGTTCACCTTGACGTTCGCCCTGACTGGAGCCACCGGCCACATTCTGGCGGCGGCCCGGCTTCTTCGCGCCCGCGTCCTTGCGCGGCGTGCGCACCTGCGCAGCGACGCCGCCGTCCGGCGGCGTCTGCGTCGCGGCAGCGCTCGCCGCAGTCGACTCCGCGCTCTCGGGGCCGCCCGCACCTTCTGCGGCCTTTACCTTCGCGCCCGCACGGCGGCGCGCGATCAGGCTGCGCGGCCCGCGGCGCAGGCCGCGGCGCGGACGCTCTTCGCCCTCGCCGCCTTGTGCCTCGCCACCTTGCGCTTGTGCGCCCGGGGCGTTGCCTTCGACCTGCGAGGCGCGCGTATCGTCGTCGCGCGCGGAAGACGCGCGGCGCGCGGATTCGGGCGCGTCGGTCGAATCAGTGTCGTGGATATCAGTCAAAACAACCTCAAAATGTCAGGTTGCGCGCCCGCTTGCGGGGCGCGTCAAAAAATGCTTGCTGCTTCAGTTGCCGCGTCGGGCGGCTTCGTCGTCCGTCGTCGAGACGGGGTCGTCCTGTGCCGCGTCGCGGCGGTCTTCGTGTTCTTCGCCGGCCGTATCGACCGTATTGGCGATATGCGCGGCCACGTGCGTGGCTTCCTGCGCGTGAGCGTCCAGGGCCACGCCGTGCTCCGCGAGGCTTGATTCGTGCTGCGTAGCGCCGCCCGCGACTTCTGCGGCATAAGCATCGTTTGCAACCGAGCCCTCTGGCGTTTCACGCGCCGGCTGCTCAGACGCTTCGCTCTGTCCTGCCGACGCTGCCGCATCTCCCGCGCCTGCCGCCTCGTGCACCTCGGGCTGGCCCTGCGCGACGAGCTGCGCCGCGTCGCTATCGGGAAACTCGATGGCGTGCTGGGCAAGCAGTTGCTCGCCCAGCTGGCTCGACGGATCGTCGAGCGGCGGCAATTCATCAAGCGACTTCAGGCCGAGATCGTCGAGGAATTGCCGGGTCGTCGCATAGAGCGCCGGGCGTCCCGGCACGTCGCGATGACCGATGACTTCGATCCAGTTGCGGTCCTCGAGCTGCTTGACGACCTGCGTGTTGACCGTGACGCCGCGAATCTCCTCGATGTCGCCGCGCGTGACCGGCTGCCGGTACGCGATGATCGCGAGCGTTTCGAGGACCGCGCGCGAATAGCGCGGCGGCTTTTCGGGGTGCAGCCGGTCCAGGTAGGTCCGCATCGCCGGCTTGCTCTGAAAGCGCCAGCCCGACGCGAGCCCCACCAGCTCGACGCCGCGCCCCGACCATTCGTGCCGCAGGTCTTCGAGCAGGTTACGGACCGTGTCCGCCGAAACGTCGTCGGCAAACAGTTTGCGCAGTTCGCCGATTTTCAGCGGCTCCTGCGTGCAGATCAATGCAGTCTCGAGGACGATTTTCGCCTCTTGGGTATTCATGCAGCCAGGTCAGACCCTAAGTAAGGTAAATCAGGTTCAAGGAACCGGATCAGACAGACGAAAGACGATATGGAACTGGAGACGCGCTCGCCCGATTCTGATCGGTCATATTGATGGGAGC
>NZ_DATJWR010000190.1:0-10320 GCF_035501035.1 Paraburkholderia sp. | reverse complement strand
GTCACGCAGATCCGCACGCGCTACACGGTCGTGCGCGGCCTCGACGGCGTGGAGACGCTGATCCCGAACGAGAAACTCATCACCGACGTGGTGCAGAACCAGTCGTCGTATCTCACGCGCGGCTACGCGAAGGCGGCGGTGCAGGTGGCTTACGGCACGGACCTCGAGGTCGCGATGGCGCTGCTCGCACGCGCGGCCGAGGGGGTGGCGCGCGTGCTCGCCGATCCGGCCCCGACACCGTATCTCGCGAGCTTCGGCTCCGACGGCATCAATCTCGAACTCGGTTTCTGGATCGCCGATGCGGCCAATGGCACCTCCGGCGTGCGCTCGGCCGTCAACCTGAACATCTGGCGCCTGTTCAGCGAGCACGGCATTTCGATCCCTTTCGCGCAGCGCGAGGTGCGCATCATCGGCTCGCCGGCCATGGTTGCTGAAGCGGGCGGCGCGGCGCAATACGGGGCCGTATCGGCCGGGGCGGAGCCGGCTTCAGGTTAGTGGGGCCGAAAGGTGCGGCAAAGCGCCTCTCGGCTGCATCCAGTAGTTGACTCGGCCACTAATCTGGAAAAAAATCTTCATTTGTTACAAACACTTGGAACGGTTCTAGTAGAATGCCGTCCAACTACTCCTAATCGCTTTCACTTTCTTGACACTGGCGCGTGACTGAAAGGCCACCGCGCTTCGTTTCACGGGTAAAAACCTTGCTGAACTCCCTGCTTGATTTCCTCGCCCACGGGGTGCTCCACTTCTCATGGTGGCAGATCGTGCTGTTCGCGGCGGTGGCGACCCACATCACGATCATCGGCGTGACGGTCTATTTGCACCGCTGCCAGGCGCACCGCGCGCTCGATCTGCATCCCATCGCGAGCCACTTCTTCCGGTTCTGGCTGTGGATGACCACGGGCATGCTGACGGGCCAGTGGGCGGCGATTCACCGCAAGCACCACGCCAAGTGCGAAACCGAGGAAGATCCGCACAGCCCGCAAACGCGCGGCATCTGGAAGGTGCTGCTCGAGGGCGCCGAGCTCTATCGCGCCGAAGCGAAGAACGAAGAAACGCTGCGCCGCTTCAGCCACGGCACGCCCAACGACTGGATGGAGCGCAACGTCTACACGCGCTATCCGATTCTCGGCGTGAGCATCATGATGGTGATCGACGTCGCGCTGTTCGGCGCAGTCGGCCTCACCGTGTGGGCCGTGCAGATGGCGTGGATTCCGTTCTGGGCGGCCGGCGTCGTGAACGGCCTCGGCCACTTCTGGGGCTACCGCAACTTCAATTCCGCTGACGCCAGCACGAACCTCTTGCCGATCGGCATCATCATCGGTGGCGAAGAGCTGCACAACAACCACCACACCTTCGCGACTTCCGCGAAGCTCTCGAACAAGTGGTACGAGTTCGACATCGGCTGGATGTACATCCGTATGATGTCGGCCGTCGGCCTCGCCAAGGTCAAAAAGGTCGCGCCCACGCCGCGCCTCGACAAGAACAAGCTCGTGCCCGACCACGAAACGCTGCAGGCCGTGCTGTCGAACCGCTACGAAGTGATGGCGCGCTATGCGAAGGCCGTGAAGCAGGCGTATCGCCAGGAGCTCGCGCATCTGAAGGAAGTGGGCGAGCGCGAGAAGTACAAGGTCATGCGCGGCGCGCGCAAGTGGTTCGACAAGGAAGAGGCGAGCCTCGACGAGCCGCAGAAGCGTCAGCTGCCGCAAATTTTCGCGAACAGCCAGAAGCTGCGCACTTACATCGAGCTGCGCAACGAACTGGCCGCGATCTGGGAACGTTCGAGTGCCTCGCGCGAACAACTGCTCACGCAGCTCCAGGATTGGTGCCATCGCGCCGAACAAAGCGGCATCAAGGCGCTGCAGGAGTTCGCGTCGCGTCTGCGCCGCTACGCCTGAGTAGACTTTTTCGCATCAGGGTCTTTTGCGCCGTCAGTGCCGCGAAAAAAAATCCATTAGAATTCAGGTACGTCACAAAACCCCGCGTTGGCGGGGTTTTTCTTTTTGAGGCTGCGGAAAAGCCGCGGCCATCAGCAGGGCAGAGGAGATCATGAGTAGTCAGGTGATCAGGAAGGTCGAATACGACCGGCCGCAGGGAGCCGTCTGCAGCGTTGGACAGGCGTGGGCGCGCGTGCCCGATGCGCCGTCCGCGGCAGAGCGCGTTGCGTTGAAGGAGCGAGTTCGCGCATTGCTCAAGCGCGAGAAAGCGGTGCTCGTCGCGCACTATTATGTGGATCCCGAATTGCAGGAGCTCGCCGACGAAACCGGCGGCTGCGTGGCCGATTCGCTCGAGATGGCGCGCTTCGGCCGCGATCACGAGGCGCAGACGCTCGTCGTGGCGGGCGTGCGCTTCATGGGCGAGACCGCAAAGATCCTGAGCCCGAACAAGCGCATCCTCATGCCCGACCTCGACGCGACCTGCTCGCTCGATCTGGGCTGTCCGATCGACGAGTTCTCGGCGTTTTGCGACGCGCATCCGGACCGCACGGTCGTCGTCTACGCGAACACGAGCGCGGCCGTGAAGGCCCGCGCGGACTGGATGGTCACGTCATCGATCGGTCTGGAGATCGTCGCCGACCTGCACGCGAAGGGCGAAAAGATTCTCTGGGCGCCGGACCGGCACCTGGGCAGCTACATCCAGAAGAAGACGGGTGCGGACATGCTGCTATGGCAGGGCTCGTGCCTTGTGCACGACGAATTCAAGGGCATCGAGCTCGACCTGCTGCGCGCCGAATATCCCGACGCCAAGATCCTCGTACACCCCGAGTCGCCGGAAGGCGTGGTCGCGCTTGCTGATGTGGTCGGCTCGACCACGCAGCTGATCGATGCGGCCGTGAAGCTCGATGCGCAACGCTTCATCGTCGCGACCGACCTCGGCATCCTGCACAAGATGCGCCTCGCGGCGCCGGGCAAGACCTTCATCGAAGCGCCCACGGCCGGCAACAGCGCCACCTGCAAGAGCTGCGCGCATTGCCCGTGGATGGCCATGAACGGTCTCGCGAACCTCGCCGACGTGCTCGAGCGCGGCCACAACGAGATCCACGTCGACGCTTCGCTCGGCGAGCGTGCCCGCCTGCCGATCGACCGCATGCTGGCGTTCGCGGCCGAGCACAAGCGCCGCGTGCAGGCGAGTGGCGACCTCGCACGCGACGGCGCGCTGTTCTCGCAGGTGGGGGCGGCATGATGGGCGCGCTCGAATTGCTCGCAGTCGACGCCGTTTCGCCCGTGCTCGAAGCAGTGCGCGCGCAGTACGGCGCGGCCTTCGACGCCGCGATCGTGCGCAACGTGGCCGACGCGCTCGAAGAAGACGTCGGCCCCGGTGACAAGACGGGCCGCCTCGTGCCCGCCGACGAGATGCGCGACGCGCGCATCATCGTGCGCGAAGAGGCCGTGCTGTGCGGCGTGCTGTGGTTCGACGGCGTGGTGAAGCGTGTCGACCCGCGCATCGAGGTGCGCTGGCACTATCGCGAAGGCGACCGCATGGCGGCCGACACGGCCGTGTGCTCGCTGCGCGGCCCGGCGCGCTCGCTGCTGACCGCCGAGCGCAACGCGATGAACTTCCTGCAGCTGCTTTCGGGCGTGGCGAGCGTGACGCGCCGCTACGTCGACATGATCGCGCACACGAGTACCCGCATTCTGGACACGCGCAAGACGCTGCCTGGCTTGCGTCTTGCGCAGAAGTACGCGGTGCGCGTGGGCGGCGGCGCGAACCAGCGCCTCGCGCTTTACGACGGCATCCTGATCAAGGAAAACCATATCGCCGCGGCGGGCGGGGTGGGCGCTGCGATGGATGCGGCGCTTGCGCTCGATGCGGGCGTGCCGATCCAGATCGAAGTCGAAACGCTCGAGCAGCTCGAAACGGCGCTCGCACACGGCGCGAAGTCGGTGCTGCTCGACAACTTCTCGTTCGACATGATGCGCGAGGCCGTGAAGCTCACGGCCGGGCGAGCGGTGCTCGAAGTCTCGGGCGGCGTGAACTTCGAGACGGTGCGCACGATCGCGGAAACGGGCGTGGACCGCGTATCCATCGGCGCGCTGACGAAAGATGTGCGCGCGACGGACTTCTCGATGCGCATCGTCTGAGTTCGCGTTTTCGATTCGCTGTATCCAATGAAAAGGCCGCCTCGCAATGAGGCGGCCTTTGCTTTTGCTGCGCGGCGTAGGCGGCTCGGCAAACCCGTTCAGGACACCGTGCGATTGCGCACGTGCTCCGGCGCAAGCACCGTCGGCAACGCCTTGGGCAGCGAGTTCGGCCAGTCGCGGCTGTAATGCAGGCCCCGGCTCTCGCGGCGCGAGCGCGCGCTTTCCACGATCAGCGAGGCCACTTCCACGAGGTTGCGCAATTCGAGCAGGTCGCGCGTGACGCGGAAATTTGCGTAGTACTCGAGAATTTCGTCGCGCAGGAGCGCGATGCGATGCTGCGCGCGTTCGAGCCGCTTGTCGGTGCGAACGATACCGACGTAGTTCCACATCAGGCGGCGCAATTCGTCCCAGTTGTGCGCGACCACGACTTCCTCATCGGAATCGGACACGCGGCTTTCGTCCCAGTCGGGCAGCGGCGCATGCGCACCCGCGCCGAAGCCCTCTGCCTCGATCGCCTCGGCGGCCGACCTGCCGATCACGAGACACTCCAGCAGCGAATTGCTCGCGAGCCGGTTCGCGCCGTGCAGCCCGGTGTACGAGGTCTCGCCGACCGCATAGAGGCCCGCGAGGTCCGTGCGCCCCGCAAGATCGGTGACGACGCCGCCACACGTATAGTGCGCGGCGGGCACGACGGGAATCGGTTCTTTCGTGATGTTGATGCCGAACTCGCGGCAGCGCGCGAGGATGGTCGGGAAGTGCTCTTCGAGGAACGCCGGCGGCTGGTGGCTGATATCGAGATGGACGCAATCGATGCCGTGCCGCTTGATCTCGAAGTCGATCGCGCGGGCGACGATGTCGCGCGGCGCGAGCTCGGCACGCGCGTCGTGCGCGGGCATGAAGCGCGTGCCGTCGGGCAGGCGCAGCACGCCACCTTCGCCACGCACGGCTTCCGAAATCAGGAACGACTTGGCGTGCGGGTGGAAGAGGCAGGTGGGGTGGAACTGGATGAACTCCATGTTTGCCACGCGGCAGCCCGCGCGCCATGCCATGGCAATGCCGTCGCCGGTGGCCGTGTCGGGATTCGTCGTGTAGAGGTATACCTTGCCCGCGCCGCCCGTGGCGAGCACCGTGTGCGGCGCCTGGATCGTCACCGTGCGATCGTTTTTCAGGTCGAGCGCGTAGAGTCCGTGGCAGCGCCGGCCGGGCAGGCCGAGCCGGTCGGACGTGATGACGTCGATCGCCTGATGGTCTTCGAGGATCGTGATGTTCGGGTGCGAACGTGCGCGCTCGAGCAGCGTCTGCACGACCGCGTGGCCGGTGGCGTCGGCGGCGTGAATGATGCGGCGGTGGCTGTGGCCGCCTTCGCGCGTGAGGTGAAAGCCGAGTTCGGCGGCGGCATCCTTCGTGAAGGGCACATCCTGCGCGATCAGCCATTCGATGGCCTCGCGGCCATGCTCGACGATGTAGCGCGTCGCCGCTTCGTCGCATAGGCCGCCGCCTGCCACGAGCGTATCGTCCACATGGTTTTCCACGCTGTCGGCCGAATCGAGCACGGCGGCAATGCCGCCCTGGGCGCGGTCGCTCGCGCCTTCGCTCATGGCGCGCTTGGCGATCACCACGACGCGACGCGTGTCGGCGAGATTCAGTGCGACGCTCAGTCCTGCGAGGCCGCTGCCGACGATCGCTACATCAAAATTCATGATCCTGCTTCTCCGTCTCTCTTGTTCTGCGCTTTTTGCCGCCACTTTTTGCAGCCGCCTTTTGCAGCCGTGTGGCGCTGTCACACACAGATGACGCGCGTGTGGCGGCGGGTAAAGCGGGAAGCATACTCCGAGAGAGGATTGAACGCACAGCCGTAGTTGCGGTGCGGCCGGTAAAACACCATTGCGCGGCCCGGAAAGCGTGCACAGCGCGCGCATAAAGAAAAAACCCCGCTAAAAAGCGGGGTCTTTTCTGTCTTCGTCAGGCTCGAAACCGGATCAAGTTACTTGATCTTGGTTTCTTTGTACTCGACGTGCTTGCGAACAACCGGGTCGAACTTCTTGATCGACATTTTTTCCGGCATGTTGCGCTTGTTCTTCGTGGTCGTGTAGAAGTGACCCGTACCTGCGGTCGACTCGAGCTTGATCTTGTCGCGGATGCCCTTGGCCATGATTTACTCCTTACAGTTCGCCGCGTGCGCGCAGGTCTGCGAGCACGGAATCGATGCCGTTCTTGTCGATCAGGCGCAGGCCTGCGTTCGAGATGCGCAGACGCACCCAACGGTTTTCGCTTTCAACCCAGAAACGGCGGTTTTGCAGATTCGGGAGGAAACGGCGCTTGGTCTTGTTGTTCGCGTGGGAAACGTTGTTGCCGCTCATCGGCGCTTTCCCAGTGACTTGGCATACTCGTGCCATGAGAGCACTCCTGGTAATTCTGAGTTCGAGAGCCACTGAAGTTTCCCCAGGCGAAATATGGCCGGAAAGGAGCGCTCACGTATGGATGAGAGACAACCTCGAACCCAGCGCATATTCCCCCCTAGAATGCCTTGATGGGCTTCGGAACAGGGTTGGAAATAAGCAAACAGCGATTTTAGCAGAAAAATCCCAGGAAAATCAAACCCGATTTGCGGATGTCGTCGTGCGCCGCATGCGGCATCGCCTCAGTTCCAGCCGTGGCGCGCAAACGAAAACGTTTCGCGCGCGCCAATCACGAGGTGGTCGACGAGTTGAACCTCCACGAGCGCGAGTGTTTCGCGCAGCACCCGCGTAAGCCGCCGGTCGCTTGCGCTCGGCTGCACCGCGCCTGACGGATGGTTATGCGCGACGATCAGGCTCGCGGCGTTCAACATGAGCGCGCGCCGCACGATCTCCCGAGGATACACCGTCATGCGAGTGAGCGAGCCGCGCGAACTTTCTTCCGAGCGGATCAGGCGATGGCGCGCGTCGAGAAAAAGGCACACGAACACCTCGTGCGGCCGCCCGCCGATCAGGAGCCGCAGATAGTCCTCGACCGCGCCGGGAGAGTCGACGAGCGGTTTATCGTCCAGCGCTTCGGCGAGCGCTCGCCGGGCGAGCTCCGTTACGGCCTGCAGCGTCGCGGCCTTTGCGGGGCCGATGCCGCGCAGGCCCTCGAAGTCTTCGTGCTGGGCGTCGAGCATCGCGCGCAGCGAGCCGAAGCGGGCGAGCAGCGAGCGGGCTACCTCGAAAACGTCGTGGCCCGGCAATCCCGAGCCCAGCAGGATCGCGAGCAGTTCGACGTCCGAAAGCGCGGCCGGGCCGGCGGCGCGCAGCCGCTCGCGGGGCATGTCGCGGCGGCGTGCCACCGGCGGCGCGACGTCGCGAGCCGGTCCGCGCTCAGCGCAGCCGGGGCCGGGTGGGGCGAGGGCGCCGCCATCGTCCTCGTTGTGTGCCGCTCCCGGCATACAGGCGAATTGAGTCATGGCAATCTCCAGGGGGCGGCCCGCAGCTCGCGGCACAAGCGTGCGTTCATGGCGGCAGTGCACAATCGCGCCGCGACCGCCCCGGCCAAGTGGCTTACAATGGGTATTTTCCGGTGACCCAACGGGGGCCGGACCAGCGCCTTGCGGCGCGCACGCGCGAAGCGCGCGTTCCGACAAAACGAGTTACGCATGAGCATCATCGACATCTCCGAAGTGAAGCCCGGTTCCCACGTGACGCTGCATTACCGGCTTTCGCTCGCCGATGGCACCGAAATCGTCAATACCTTCGTCGACCGCCCCGCCACGCTCCTGATGGGCGCTGGCCAGCTCGCGCCGCCGCTGGAGGATATTTTGCAGGGCCTGAAGGTGGGCCACCACTCGACCTTTCAGCTAGTGCCCGGCGTCGCCTTTGGCCAGCGCAATCCCGACCTGATCCAGCGCGTCTCGCTCAAGGCCCTGCGCGATAACGGCATGATCGGCGAGGACTTCAATCCCGGCGACCTGATCGAGTTCAATGCTCCCGACGGCGGGCGCTACGCAGGGGTGCTCAAGGAAGTGAACGAGACCTCGGCGCTGTTCGATTTCAACCATCCGCTCGCAGGCCAGGCGGTTGCGTTCGAAGTGCAAATCATCGGAATCCTCTAAAGCCCATGACCACCACGGACACGTCCCTCATCGCTGAACTGGCCGACGCGGAGGTCTTGCTCGCCCAGCCTCGCGGCTTCTGCGCCGGCGTCGATCGGGCGATCGAGATCGTCGAGCGCGCCATTCAGCTTCACGGCGCTCCGATCTACGTACGCCACGAGATCGTCCACAACGCCTATGTCGTCGAAGACCTGCGCAAGAAAGGCGCGATCTTCATCGAGCAGCTCGATGAGGTGCCGTCCGGCAATACCGTGATCTTCAGTGCGCACGGCGTCTCCAAAGCGGTGCGCTCCGACGCCGAGGCGCGCGGCCTGCGTGTCTACGACGCGACCTGCCCGCTCGTCACCAAGGTGCACGTCGAAGTCGCGAAGATGCGCGACGAGGGTCTCGACATCGTCATGATCGGCCACAAGGGCCACCCGGAAGTGGAAGGCACGATGGGGCAGGTGGCCGAGGGCATGTACCTTGTCGAAGATATCGCCGACGTCGCCGCGCTGAAGCTGCGCGATCCGCAGCGCGTGGCGTTCGTCACGCAAACCACGCTTTCGGTGGACGATGCCGCGGAGATCATCGCCGCGCTCAAGGCGCGCTTTCCAGGTATTCGCGAGCCCAAGAAGCAGGACATCTGCTATGCGACGCAGAATCGCCAGGACGCCGTCAAGTTCATGGCGCCGCAATGCGATGTCGTGATCGTGGTCGGAAGCCCGAACAGCTCCAATTCGAACCGGCTGCGCGAAGTGGCCGAGAAGCGCGGCATTCCCGCCTATATGGTGGATGCCCCCGAGCAGATCGATCCACAGTGGCTCGTGGGCAAGCGTCGCATTGGCCTCACGGCCGGAGCGTCGGCTCCCGAGGCGCTTGCGCAGGAGATCATTCGCCGCCTGCACGAATTGGGCGCGCGCAACGTGCGGGCGCTCGAGGGCATCGAGGAGAACATCGCGTTCCCGTTGCCGCGCGGCCTTGGCCAGCCGGCCTGACACGGTCCGCCTTCATGCGAGAAGCGCGCCTTGGGCGCGCTTTTTTCATGGCCAGACGGAAGTGAAAGGCGATTAATAAGGGGCGGATTAAGAAAAAATGCAGGTTAACCGATCGTTGGCCTGGTGTTTTTATTAGTGTTTTCGCTAGCGTGTGATACCGAGTCGCGTGGTGTGACCCCGTATTATCGATCTCCCTGACGCGTTTTCAGCCAAAGCGCACCAGCCCGGGGCAGCATTTTTATGCCATCTTTTAAATATCTTGTATCCGACCCGATGCCCGGCTGGCAAGGCATTGCGGCCATAGCCCGCAACACATGATGCGAGCATCGCCGATTTTTGGTGCAACTGATGCACGAAAATGCGGCGCAACCCAAGGTGCAACTCCTCGGCGACTGTTATGCGGAAATATGGTTGCAATGCAGGAAAACCCTGCCGGTTCGACAATATTGCCCGTCGCATAATTGGCGTTACAATGCGCGCGTTCTGACGGCTGGATGTCGGCCAGAAGGCCATCAGGCAAGCATTTCGGAAGGCGCAGGAGACCTGACTCATGCAAGTCGAGTTTGCTTTTGCCGCGTCTTCGGCGGCTGTGGTTGCGCCACGCACAGCGTGGAGCAGCTGCGCTGCCGAGGCAGGCATGAACGCGACATCTATCATGCCTGGCATGCAGATTGCTTTTGTATGCACCGGCGTTGTTGTGCCGGTTCGCCGCTTTGGCGCTGTGGATCTCGCGGGCGAGATCGCGCAGTGCCTGGGCGGTCCGGAAGAGGGAGTCATGACGGCTGACACATTCACGGTTGCCGGCCGCGAGGCTTGCCGCGAAGACGTCGCCGCGAACGTGACAGGTAGTTGAACCCGACGGCACCGAACCATCCGACGGTGCCGTTTTTGCATCCGCTTCCGGCGAGCCTGCCGCTGCTACACAGCGACAACGCGAACCGGGTGCGGCCAACCGTTACCGGTCTTTTACTTCAGTACCCGAGAGTGTCGTTGCGGTTCCGTAAAACATCGCCCACCGGCCGATGACGAGCGCGAATCCGGTCGCACGGGCTAAGGAGCATTAAATGGATATTTTCATCCAGCAGATCCTGAATGGGCTGGTGCTTGGCAGCATCTACGCCATCATCGCACTGGGCTACACCATGGTGTACGGGATTCTGGGCATCATCAACTTCGCGCACGGCGACGTGCTCATGGT
>NZ_DATJWR010000189.1:0-2450 GCF_035501035.1 Paraburkholderia sp. | reverse complement strand
CTCAACTTCGTTTCTGCGCTTGTACATTTCCCGATCATATTCCCATGGTTCAAGGCGATTGCTTTTGGGCGGAACGACGGGAATGAAACCCAGGTCGAGCGCGAGTTGCCGTGTCTCGTCACCTTCATACGCCTTGTCCATGATGAGGTGCAGTGGTCGGTTGGGCCGCCCAAGGTTTTGCAGCAGCGCGCGTCCTTCTGGCGCATCGCCAGCCTGACCGGGGGACAGCGCGAACGTTATGGCTGTTCGAGCATCCGCGGCAACCATATGAATCTTGGTGGTCCATCCACCACGGGATTTTCCAATTGATTGGGGGCCGTTTTTTTTAATGCGCCGGTACCATCAGGATGAACCTTTACCACCGTGCTATCCAGCGAGACCGCTTCGATCCTGACGCGAACGATCTGCTCACGCTGCAACTCCGTAAACACGCGATCAAGAACACCACTCCTGGACCAGCGGTTCATTCGCGTGTAGATCGTGTGCCATCGGCCAAACCGCTTGGGCAGCCCGCGCCATTTGCAGCCGTGCTCGGCGACGTAAAGGATCGCATTCAGCACCTGCAGGTTCGTCAAGCTGACATTGCCCCGCTGTCGTGGCAGGCAATGCTCGATCCGCTGATATTGGGCTTCGGTGATTTCCATCACCGAAGTATACGATCAAACACAATTAGTGTGAACAGGCCCTAGCACACGCGCCGCGCGCTCGAGCAAGGCCTCGGCGGCATGCAACTGGATATGCAGATTGCCGACCTCCCGGATCGTCAAGGGGTCGTCGCTTGCGCGCTCGACGCCGCTATCGACCCACGGCCGCGTGCGCGAGCGCACGAACGCGAGCGTGTCCTCGATCGCCGCGCGGGCAATGCCCGCGTCGACCGCCGCCTGGATGATCTGCGAGAGCGGGCCGTTGAGCGTGGGCTGCTCGGACACGCGATGCGCCGGCAACACGAACCTTGCCGGCACGCGCACGTTTTCTAGCGTCACGGTCCCGCTCGCGGTGGTGCGCTGGCCGAAACCGGACCAGTCGTCCACCACGCTGAGTCCTTGCGTGCCGCGCGGAATATAGGCGAGCCAGCCCCTGCGGTCCTCGTCGAGCCCGAGCACGGGAACGTAGTGCGCGAACAGGGCGCCCGTTGAATAGAACTTGGTGCCGTCCACGACGTAGTGATCGCCGTCCCGGCGCACGCGCGTCTTCAGGTCGAGCACGTGTTTCGTGCCCTTTTCCGAAAAGCCGTTGCCAAAGCGCTTGCCGGCGAGGACTTCGCCGAACAGCTCGCGCTTTTGCTCGTCGCTGCCGGTGAGCGTGATCAAGTCGACGAGTCCGAAGTGATTCTGCGGCAGTTGCCCGAGCGACGGGTCCGCAGCCGAAATGATCTTGACGACCTCCGTGAGCGTGACGTTAGAAACGCCAGCGCCGCCATACGCTTTGGGCACCGTGATACCCCATAGCCCCGAGCGCGAGAACCACTCGATCTCCTCGTGCGGCAGGCGCCGCTCGCTGTCTCGCTGCGCCGCGCCAACGGCCAGCCGCGCGGCCAGCTCCGTTGCGACCGCAATCGCCTCCCGGTCCGTCACGATCACGTGCGCGGCCTCCGTTACGGGAGCGGCGCCCAGTGTCTCGCTGCCAGCCAGTGTCTCTGCCGTGATTTGCTCCGCTCGATCAGATTGTGTAGTTTGCTAACCGCTACCTTGCCGGAGGGCTGCCGGCCTCAGTTGCGCCCTTCCGCCCGGCGCCCGATGCTGAACGTGAACGCCAGCGCCACGACCAGCAATGCGCCCTTGATGAAGTCCTGCAGGTAATACGGCGCGTTGAGCATCGTGAGACCGTTGAGCAGCACGCCGACGAACACCGCGCCGATCACCGTGCCCGGCACATTGGGACGCTTCGCGCCCCACACCGCATAGCCAACGAGCGCGGCCGCCACCGCATCGAGCAGCAACGAATGCCCCGCGCTCACGTCGCCTCGCCCCACGCGCGCGGCGATGAGCAGTCCGCCGAGCGAGGCGATCGTCGCGGAAGCGACATAGGCCGCCAGCCGGTAGCGGGCCGTTGGCGCGCCGGCCAACCGGGCCGCCGTCTCGGCCGCCGATCGCATAGACCACCCGCCCCCAGCGCGTGGAGCCCATGACGAATGAAACGAGCACCGTCAGCACGAGCAGCACGATGACAGGCATGCGAATCGAACGCGCCGAGTATGAGGTCGCACTCGCTGAACGTCGCTACCAGGAATGCGACCCGGCCAACCGTCTGGTCGCGGGTACGCTTGAGCGGCGCTGGAATGACGCGATGCTTCGCCTCGAGGCGATCAGGATCAGGACGGAAGCCGCCCAGTTCCAGAGCCAGAAAGCACGCGTCGCAACGCCCGAACAGAAAGCTCAGGTTCTCGCGCTGGCGCGCAATCTGCCACGTCTTTGGCGGGCACCGACCACATCAGCGAAGGATCGCAAGCG
>NZ_DATJWR010000188.1:0-7614 GCF_035501035.1 Paraburkholderia sp. | reverse complement strand
GAGCATGTTCAGCGCGGCTTCGTTCGCACCGCCGTGCGCCGGGCCCCACAGGCAGGCGATACCGGCCGCGATACACGCGAACGGGTTCGCGCCCGACGAGCCGGCCAGACGCACCGTCGAGGTCGAAGCGTTCTGCTCGTGATCGGCGTGCAGGATGAGAATGCGGTCGAGCGCGCGCACGAGCACGTCGTTGACCTTGTACTCTTCGCTCGGCGTGGAGAACATCATGCGCATGAAGTTCGCGCTGTACGACAGATTGTTCTGCGGATACACGAACGGCTGGCCGATCGTGTACTTGTACGCCATGGCCACGAGCGTGGGCAGCTTCGCGATCATGCGGATCGCCGACACCTCGCGATGCTTCGGATCATTGATGTCGAGCGAGTCGTGATAGAACGCGGACAGCGCGCCGACCGCCGCCACCAGAATCGCCATCGGATGCGCGTCACGGCGGAACCCCCGGAAAAAGAAGTGCATCTGCTCATGCACCATCGTGTGGTTCGTCACGGTGGCGACGAATTCGTCCTTCTGCTGCTGCGTAGGCAACTCGCCCTTGAGCAGCAGGTAGCAGCTTTCGAGGAAGTCGGCGTTCTGCGCGAGGTTGTCGATCGGGTAGCCGCGGTAGAGCAGCTCGCCCTTGTCGCCGTCGATGTACGTGATCGCCGAGTTGCACGACGCCGTCGACATGAAGCCCGGGTCGTAGGTGAACATGCCGGTCTGGCCGTACAGCTTGCGGATGTCGATCACGTCCGGGCCCATCGAGCCCTTGTAGACCGGCAACTGAACACCTTCAGCGTGGCCGGGAATCGTGAGCGTGGCGTGTGTCTTCGAATCGATCATTGTGTGTCCTTGAATTGCTCTCATCGCAACAGGACGCAGCCGCCGGCGGAGGGCCGGCATTGCTGCGACCGCTCGCCGCATTCTAAGGCGCAGCGCACCAGCGATTGATAGCGCATGCGGCAACAATGCCTCCTCGAACCAGCAACACTTGAAGCTTGCGGCTTCCTTAACATCGATATCTGCAACAATATTTTGCTTCCGCAGTGCACCATGCGACGCTGTGCCTCTGCGATACTGCTTGACATGCAACGACTCCCCCTGTCTCGCATGCCGTAACACTGGCCCGTCTTCACCGGCGCGCTTTTTTTGTCAGACCACACGCGCTTAAGGCAAAACGTAAGGAAGCAACAGATGAACATTTCGATCGACACCCTGTTCGCAGAAGACGAACTCGCAGAGGGCGCCATCGTCACGGCACTCAATCATCAGGACATCGTGGTCGCACTTTCGGCGGCGCTCGCCACCGAGCGCGTGGCCGTGCTGCACATGCTGTATCCGCGCACCGACGCGCGCACGCACCGCAGCCTCGACGCCCTCGTGAACGCCCTGCACGGCCACGGTCTGCATCAGGTCGCCCGACTCGTTTCGCAGGAAGCGCACTATCTGGTGTTCAAGGACCCGGCGAAGGCATGGAAGGCCTTCCACGAAATCCGCAATGATTCCCTCGCGATCGGCGTACATCTGTACTACGCGGGCCTCGTGGGTGAAGCTGCCGAGCACAAGCTCGACGCACACGCACACGGCCGCGACTAAGCGGCACTCGAAGCGGAAATCGTTCGGACGACGATATTTTCCGCGTAGCAAAGGAAGGGCGGCCATATTGCACGGCCGCCCTTCCCGCTTTTAGCGCCCGTAGCCGCTCGCGAATCGATCGACGAGTTCGTTGAACGCCGCGGGCCGCGCCAGATTCATGCCGTGCGACGCGCCCGCGCCCCGCAAGGGGCACCGTGCCTTCGCGCGCCGGCTCGCCCCGTTATTCGTACATTTCGAACGTATGCTCGCTCATGAGCGAAGCCGCCGCACCCGCGCCTCGCACGGCACAGGTGAGCGGCTCGTCGGCCACGCGCACGGCCACGCCGAGCTCGGCGGCGAGGCACTGATCGAGCCGCGCGAGCAGCGAGCCGCCGCCCGTCAAGACAATGCCGCTATCGGCGATATCGGTGACGAGCTCGGCCGGCGCCGTTTCGATCACGTGGCGCACGACGCGGATCACCTCGCGCAACGGCGCGGCCAGCGCGTCGGCAACGTCGTGGCTCGTGATCTCGACCGTGCGCGGCAGGCCGTCCTCCATGCTGCGCCCGGTCGCGCGCATGAGTTCGATGGGCTCGCCGCGCAGCGCGCAGCCAATCGTCTTCTTCACATGCTCGGCGGTCTGCTCGCCGAGCACGACGCCGTAGAGCGAACGCACGTGATCGACGATGGCGCGGTCGAACTGGTCGCCGCCCACGCGCACCGAGCCGCTGCACGCCACGCCGCCAAGCGCGACGATGCCCACTTCCGTCGTGCCGCCGCCGATATCCACGACCATCGAGCCCGTTGCCGAATGCACGGGCAGGCCCGCGCCCAGCGCCGAGGCCAGCGACTCGCCGATCAGGTTCACGCTCGCCGCACCGGCCGCCAGGGCCGCCTCGCGAATCGCGCGCCGCTCGACCCGCGTCGCGCCCGCCGGCACGCACACCGTGAACGCCGCGCGCCGCCCGAGCAGGCGGCGCGGCTGCGCCATCGCCACGAAGCGGCGCATCATGTGTTCGGCGGCGGAAAAATTGGCGATCACGCCATGCGCGAGCGGGCGCACGGCTTCGAGATTGACCGGCGTGCGCCCCAGCAGATCCTTGGCCTCGCGGCCCACGGCGGCCACCGTCGTCTCGCCCGCCCCCGTGCGGCGTTCGAAGCAGACCACGGAGGGCTGGTTGAGCACGATGCCTTCGTCAGCGGTATAGATCAGCGTGTTGGCCGTGCCGAGATCGAGCGCCACGTCCTGGCGGAACAGCCTTTTGGAAAAGAAGGATTGCGGCTTGGCTCGGGCCATATTGGTCTAGTGTGCGGTTTTGAGCGCCCCGGCCAGGCGAAGCGCCGCCGGAAGACATTCCGGTGGCGGCCTCGTCCAGGCTGCGCGAACCTGCCGCGCGCCGGGCGGAACGGGCCTACGCGGCCCATATGGTCGCGGCGACTCCCCGTATTAACGGCCGCGACCGGCGCGAACTTTAGCCGCGCCAAAAATAACTGAATAGAGTAACCGCCCAGGATGGCGGAAATAAGTCTCGCGCGGGCGGTAACAGGGTCCGACCGCAAGCCAGTTGACCGGGCTGGGTGCCAGGCCGGCGCCCGCGCGAATGCGGCTCGTCAGCCGTTTGACTCGCGGCCGAGCGCACGCACGAGCGCATCACGGCCGAGCACGACGCCCTGCGGCGTGATCGTGTGGCCGACGCCAGGCAGCGCGTAGGCGGCGACTGCAAAACCCGCGTCGCTGAATGCAGCGGCCGCGCGTTCGAGCTCGCTGGCAGCAATCACCTCGTCGTCTTCCCCGTGCACGAGCGTGAGCACGGTGCGGCTCCTCGCGACCACGGGCGTGACGAGGCGCCCGGCATAGGCGACCACGGCCGCCGCGCCGGATGCCTGCGTGGCCACGTGGTAGAGCGACATGATGGAGCCCTGCGAGAAGCCGACGAGAGCGAGCGCGTCGTGACCGAGCCCCCAGTGCGCGAGCTCGGCTTCGAGCCGGCGCTCGAACACCTGCGCGCCCGCGGCGACACGCGCCTCGCGGTTCGTCTCGCTGATGTCGCGCAGGCTGAACCACTGGCGTCCGCCAAAACCGCCGTCGAACGGCTCGCTGCCGTCGAGCGACGCGAACGCGACGCCCGGCAGCGCATCGCGCCATACGTCGGCGAGCGGCGTCAGATCCTGCGCGTTGCTGCCCACGCCGTGCAGCAGCACAACGAGCGCGTGCGCGGCACCTTCGGCCGGCGCAAGACGCCAGCCCCCTTCAAACGCTTCCCAGTTCATGGTCAGGCCTCCGCTGTGTCGGCACGCTTGGTGCGGTCCGGTGCAAGTTAGTTTTATGACGTAATCATATTGTGTGGCTGGCGCTCGCGCTCTTGCGCAGTGCGGAACAGGCGCAAGGATACGCCCGCGTTGGGCCGTGCGCTCGATAACCGCGCAGGTTGCCGCGTTCGCACGTGAAAGTCGATCGCAAGCCACGATGCCCCTCTGCCGACCGGGAATACTCCTGCGCCTCAGGATGGCCTCGAGCGATTGCGGGTATGCTGTGCCGCATTCACGTTTCGCCCTTGCGGGCATCTCGCCGTTCCGATCGCCCGATCGTCACGCAGCGCCCGCATCTCGCCTCGGCACACTGCATCGAACAAGCGGAGAACAAGCTTGAATCAGCCCTCAGCGCCACCCTCGCCGCCCCCTCCGCTCGAAGGCGCCAAGCTGATCCTCGCGACCATTGCCGTTGCGCTCGCAACCTTCATGAACGTGCTGGACACGTTCACGACAGGTAAATGCTGCGGTGTTCTGCCTGTCAATACGTCCTATCTGTCGTGAAATCAATGACTTAACCTGCTCCCCATGCAAGCCGCGATCCGCTACAACTCCTCCACGAACAACTGATATGTGGGGAATGGCGTGGGGGGAACAGGTCAAGCAATCCATCAGCGAAGTCACGCTCTCGCGCCTGACTGCAGCCGACGACAACAGGACCGTGCGCGACGGCTCGGGCCTGTCGGGCAAGGTTCACGCCACGCGCGACGGCACGGTGTCGGTGCACTCCCGCTACCGCTTCGACGGCACCTCAAGCGAAGCGACGCTGGGAGCCTGGCCGCGTGACAGCCTCGACATCATCCGCGACCGCTTCGAGGAAATCAGTCTGCGCGTCTCGCACGGCACCGATCCGGCAGGCCGGAAGCAGGCGGTTGCCGCAAAGCTGAAGCAGGAGCAGGAAGACATCGAGCGGCGGCGCGAACAGCAACTGACGTTTGGCGACCTGTACGCGGTCTGGCAAACGGAGGGGCTGTTGCGCAAGGATGGTGAGTACGCGCGCAGCTTCTGCGAACGCCACCTGCTGCCGCTGGTTGGGCGCACGAACCTGCGCGACCTGAACGACAGCGCCCTCGCCGCGCGGCTACGCGCGCTCATTGCCGAAGGCAAGTGCCGCACCGCCCTTGAACTGTTCGCCTTCGCAGGCCAGGTGCTACGCTGGGGACTCGTGCGCAATCCCCGGCGCAGGCTGCTCGATATCAACCCGATTGAGATCGACATCGACCGGCTGCTGCCGCCCGGTTACAAGCCATACCGTGAGCGCGTGCTGACGCCCGAGGAAGCGTGGACGCTGAACCAGCGCTTCATGACGATCCGCGAGGCGTGGACGCTCGCCCAGCCAGAAGCGCAGCATCAAGCCGCTTGAGCGGAGCCTTGAGCTGGGTGTGGGCATCGCCTTCTCCACGATGGTGCGAAGCTGCGAGCTGATGCAGGCCCCGTGGGAAAACGTCGATTTCGACCGGCGCACGTGGTTCATTCCCGGCGCTCACAGCAAGAACAAGCGCAGCTATCGCATCTTCCTGTCCGACTTCAGCACCGCCCTGCTGACCGAACTGCGCATTCTCACGGGTCACCCGCCCTGGCTGTTCCCGCACAGAAAGGATGTCACGCAGCACGCGCCGATCAAGGACGTCGGCAACGCCCTCGCCCACCGCCAGGCCGACGATGGCACGCCGAAGAAGGCGATCATGCGTCCGATCAACTCGTCGCTGCTGCTGTCCGGTGGCCGCTGGAGCCTGCACGATCTACGGCGTACCGGAGCGACCTATATGCAGGCGCTCGGCGTGATACCCATCGTGATCGAGCGGTGCCAGAATCGTGTGTCGTCGCTCGACCAGTCCGAGAAGCAGCTCAACCGCCAGCTTATGCGGCACTATCATCAGTACCACTACGAGCGCGAGATGCGCGCCGCGTGGCAGGAACTCGGGGCGTTCCTGGAGAAGACCTGCAGGGGCGAGATACCTCAACTGCCGAATCCCGACTACGACGCCTACGACCTCGGCTCCGATGATGACGTGCGCGCGCTGCCCGAGGCGGCGTAAAAATCACAGGGTGTGATCTTTGCCACGGAGCTAATGCAGGACGCGCGGCTGCGGCACCGGTTCATCCGGCGCGGGCTGGCAGTCGCGCGGAAGCTCTAACGCCGCCAGCTCCATGGTCTCGACCATCGGATTCGCCATGACAAGCAGTCCTGCAAGCCACACCTTGAAGTCCGGCATCGCGTTGTCAGGCAGCTTGCAGCATGTCATTTCCTCAATCACCGTCTGCGCCAGCATCGGGGGCATGAAGATCACGGTCGGCCTGCAACCATGCCGCTGCTCAAACGCCGCAATCATTTCCCCGAGTTGCCCGTTCAGTTCCTTCACCAGACGCATTTCGTTCATTGGTTTCTCCCGCCGCCCTGTGGCTTCCCTGCGTTCTGCACGAGCTGCGCCACGTACTGTTCGGGTTCGAAGCGCATGCCGACAACCGGCTCGCCACCCGGCGACTCACCCAGCCATGCCGACCAGCCGAGCTGATGCTGATCCCCCATCACCGCAGGCGGCGCACAATGCGGCTTGATCTGCAACTCCAGCAACCACTCGAATTCCAGTCCCATGTACGCCCGCACCCACGCCACCAGCCGCAGCAGGCTATCCCCCCGTGGGGTGAAGCGGTGGTAGTCCGCCATGTCGAGCGGCCCGATCACCATGCAGAAACGATGCCGCCTGTCGGGCACATGCCCGCCCAGGATCGCCCCGCGACCCAGGCTCGCTGACATGCCCTGCTGCCTTATCCTGCATTGCAGTTCCGGTGGCAGCATCATCCAGTGGTCCGAGAATTCCTCGATCCGTACCGGCACGCCGAAATGGTGCGCCACCGACATGGCCAGCGCATCGACGTTCCGGGCCTCGCTCACCAGATGCGGCGCGGCGGACAGGCGCGCATGCAGCGGCAGGGAGACGGTACGGTCATGCCGGGGCGAGCGCCCGGACAGGCAGCCGATGTAGAACGAGAAGCGGTCGTCATCGGGCCGGTCGAGGCTCGCGGCGGACTGCGCCGACGCCCAGGCGCGGTAGAACAGCGTGAGCGAGCGGTGGTGGAAGATGTCGAGGAAGTTGCACAGCGTCGGGTCCTTTCGCAGTTCTTCGCGCTCACGCGCGATCTCCGTGACGTGAATTGGCAGCGGCCCGTTAGGGCCAAGCATGCCTAGGCCGTAGAGGCGGATGCGCAGCTTGCCGTTGACCACCCGTGCGTCCGCGATCTCGCTGGGCGCGAAAATCAGGCTCGGCTTCTGGCCGACCTTGAAAGGCTCCGTCGCGGGCAGGCTGGCCTTGCCGACCGGATCGATGGCCGGGTTCGCATTGATCCGGCGCATCAGCGCGAAGAACCCGTATTTCCAAGGCGTGGCCTGCAACCGGTCGATCAGTTCGACTGGGAGGGCAACGGTGAGTTTGGTCCGGTCCATCAATTTCCCTTGGTGGAATCGGGCCGCGTAAGCGGCCCGGACAAGTCATTTAAGGCTCGATATCAGACTGCATCCACATGTGGCGTGATGTCCCTGCCGCGCAACCGGTACACCCTTGTCCTTGATCTTCCTGTCTCCTTCGAGGATCACATTCGGGTTCACGTCGGGGTGCTGGGGGCACTTCACCTCGTCACCTTTGCGGGCAACGCGGACGCCCTTGTAACGCATCGTTTCGGAAGCGGTAACAACTTCGCCGCCATGGTCGGTAGTAAGTGTTCACGAAAAAT
>NZ_DATJWR010000187.1:0-21081 GCF_035501035.1 Paraburkholderia sp. | reverse complement strand
GAACCAGAACCTGGGTTCATAGGCGAAAAACTCCTGTACCAGGTTGTGGCCGTGAAACTTGCGTGGCACGGCAGGCAGCAGGCTCTGCTCCGGGGCGAGTCCTTCATGGACCACGGCATCCTCCGTCACCACGTGAAAGGGGCGCGTTGCAAACTGGCCGGGAGTGCCCGTGACGGTTGCGATGCCGCCTGCGTGAACGAGTTCAAAGAGGTGCGAGGCCGTGCGCCCGTCTCCGGCCAGATAAACCGGCAGCCGGTCCAGCCCCCGCAGTGCCGATACCGCCACGCCGTTGGTCGTGCGCAGCCGCAAGCGCAGGGCACTCTTTACCTGCATGCCGGGCGAGAGGAAACGGTCGAGTCCGGGCATGTCGGGCGGAATGCCGGTCCAGCGCGCCAGGATGATCTCCAGCGGCCAGAGCGTCACGTCCTGGCTGCTGCGAAACTCGCAGCGGGTGTCCTCGCCCACGGGCGTCTTCGCGGTGAACGGTGTCCCGCGCGGAACCACAAAACCCTCACCGCCGTGACCGCTGCCGTGGCCGGGATGGAGGCAGCCCATCGCCATTGCCGGAGTGGGCGAAACGTAGTTCGGATAGACGGTCTGCAGCAGCGGCTGCATGAGACGCGGAAACTCGTCGTCGATGCGCATCTGCGAGCGCGCGTTCACGAAGGCGGATGCCTGCAACAGCCGCCCCACATAGGGGTCGCCGATCTCTCCGGCCTGCATGGCGAGCCGCCGCGCGATCTTCGGGTGAGCGGCGGCGAATTCCAGTGCCAGGGCCCGGAGGTAGTTCAGTTCGGCGCTGTAGTAGTCAAGCAGTCGCGGGTCGATGCGGGGCCGATACGATTGAATCAGGTCCTTCACTTTGTTCGCTCACGAAGGCTTGAGAGGCATTCGCGCGAACCTCACCCGGCTTATCCAGTGCAATCCTGCGTTGCGCGCGCAACTATTCGCGCTGAGTTTTACCAGTTGAAGGGAGCGGATACAATTTTTGAGATGCCAATTTGACAATAATTCAAAGATTTTGCGACCAGAGAGTCGCCAAACCCGAACGGTCGCTATGGAGAACCTTCGCTTGCGTTTTCACCGCAGCAAGGAAAAGTCGGCGCCGGCCCGGGGAGGGGCTGCGCTGGCACACCGACGTGAAAACAAGAAAATTCCAAACCGCCAGCACACGCGGCATCACCTCAGGCGAGGCGAGGCGATCCGCACTCACATGCTTACTCGGCGTACTCCGGCTCGCGTTGCAACTCGCGCACGGCAGTCGCACTGCGCTCCTCGCGCATACGCGGGGCATGAACCGACACGACGGCGTGCACGCGCGAGCCGCGCACGAAGCGGCGCCCTTCGCGACCATACACGGCTTCCGGTTCGGGGAACATCATTAACAGTGCGACGTAGATCGCACCACCCACCAGCAGCGAAACCGGGACGCTCAAATCGAGCCCACCAGCCAGCGTGCCGAGCGGACCAACGAACTGCCCTGGCAAGTTCACGAACGAGAGGCCGAGGAGCGCGGCGGGCAGCCACGCACCCATCGCGCGCAGGTTCCAGCCGCGTGTAAACCAATAGTGACCACCACGGCCGCCGCGATTGAAGATCTGGAGGTCGTCGGCAAGATAGTGGCCGCGACGCGTGACGAAGCCGATCACCATGATCGCCATCCATGGACAGCTGAACGTGCAGATCAGCGTGGAGAAAGTGGACACGCTTTCCACGAGATTGAACGCGAAGCGCCCGACGAAGATGAAGGCGATGGCGAGCGTGCCGATCAGCATGGTCGCGCGCACGCGGTTGAGCAGCTTCGGGAACATGCTCGACATGTCGAGGCCCGTGCCGTAGAGCGCCGTCGTGCCCGTCGACATGCCGCCGATGATGGCAATCAGGCAAGTGGGCAGCAGGAACCATTGCGGCGACACGGCCAGCAGACCACCCACGTAATCGTTTGACGCGATATAGCTCGGCGCCTTCGTCGCGATGATGGTGGCCGTGACGAGACCGAAAAAGAACGGCACGAAGGTGGCGATCTGCGCGGCGAACACAGCACCCATCACACGGTAGCGCGGCGTGTGCTGCGGGATATAGCGCGCCCAGTCGCCGAGCGTCGAGGCGAACGACACCGGATTGCTCAACGCGACGAGCACGGCGCTCACGAAGGCCACCCAGAACCCGACGCCCCCCATATGCAGCGTGCCGGCGTAGCCGGGATCGAACGCGCCCGCGAACGCGAAGGCGCCCACCACGAACATGAGGCTCGCGGCCCACACGGCAATCTTGTTCACCCAAAGCATGAAACGGAAGCCGTAGATGCAAACCACCACCACGAGCACCGCGAACACAAGGTAAGCGAAGCCGAGCGTCCAGGCGTTGACGGGCACGCCAACCATGTCGTGCGCGCCGCCCACGAGCGCATCGCCCGAACTCCACACGGCGAGCGAGAAGAATGCGATCGACGTGAGCAGCGCAAGGAACGAGCCCACGATGCGCCCGTGAATGCCGAAATGCGCGCCCGACGACACTGGGTCGCTCGTACCGTTGCGCGGGCCGAACAGGCTCATGGGCGCGAGAATGCAGGTGCCGGCGAGCACGCCGATCACGATCGACCACAGCCCCGCCTTGAACGAGAGGCCGACCAGAACAGGGAAGCTGCCTAGCACCGAGGTCGAGAAGGTATTGCAGCCGCCGAACAGCAGCCGGAAGAGGTCGATGGGACGCGCGTAGCGCGATGCATCGGGAATGCGTTCGAAACCGAAGGTCTCGATCTGGGTAATGCCGTTTTCACTCATTGTCTCACTCCATCCTGCGCCGCTCCGGTCGAGGCAACAACCGGTCAACGCTCTATTAACGTCTCGTCCGCAGTCTAACCGATCGCAATCTGCGAATTATTATGGATTCCTGATATTTACATCATGCGAGGCCAATGCATGGCGCGCACTGCTTCTTCAATCGGCAAGCGTTTCCGCCGCCGTGGCATGCAATCCATATACATTGAGCAGATCGTCGCAGAACGCGCGCACGATGGGCTTTTCGGCCGCGCTGTGCTTGACCGCCAGATGCATCGGCACGTCGAAGCCGAACGTGGTGCGCCCAAGCGCCCGGATGAGGCCACGCTGCTCGAACGGTTCGGCATGGTGCGCCGGCAGATAGCCGACATGGCTGCCCGAGAGGATCAGGACCGTGGCGGCGTCGATGCTGTCGGCGATCGCCGTCACCTGCCGGTCGCCGATACCCGCCAGTTCCTCGGGAATCGGATAGCTGCGCCAAACCCAGTCGTGTTCGCGTAGATCGTCGGTAACGACATGTGGCGCCGCGTGGAAAAGCGGATGCCCGCGCCCGCAGCAAAGCACCTGCCGCTCGCTGAAAAGCTCGGTGTAGTCGAGACCGGCCACGCGGTGCCAGAAGTAGCCGATCGCAATGTCGAGCTGGTTGTTGACGAGGCTTTCTTCGAGCTCCCGCGGCGCGGCCACTTTCATCGTGAAACGCACGGCCTGATCGCGCTTGCGAAACGCACCTATCGCTTCCGCGAGACGCGCGTTCTCCACATGCGAAGCCTGCCCGATCAGGCCGATGCCGAGCGTGCCAACGAGCTTGCGGTCGATATCGCGCACGCGCGCGACGAACTCGGACGTGGCCGCAATCAGCGCGCGCGCCGATGGGACAAAGCGCTCGCCCTTCGAAGTCAGGCGAAAGCCACCGCGCCCGCGCTCGCAGAGCTTGAAGCCGACACGGGCCTCCAGCGCCGAGAGCTGCGTGCTGATGGTGGACTGCCGCACGCCTAGCGTCGCTTCGGCCGCTGTGATGCCGCGCGCGTCCACGACAGCGAGAAACACGCGGATGAGCCGCAGGTCGAGATCTGAGGTATTGGAAAACATGGTGCTTCGCTTTGATTGCTTCGGAGTGCTTGCTGGTGGACACTCACATCGGAAAGCCCATTGCCTTGATACCCTTGATCCACGCGCGCTTCCAGCCGCCTTCGGCGTCGGCGCCGTCGAATGCATGGAACGTGACTTTCGCGGCGAGCCAGCGCACCGGCTCCGGCGGGATATACGTGGGGCGAAGGTTGGCGATGTCGAGCGCACGCTCGGGGCTCTCGCGGTCGAACAGGATGTTCAGGCCCATATACGCGCCGAAGCGGCTCGCGGCCACGCCAAAGCCCGTGTAGCCCGCTACGAAAACGGCCTTGTCGTTCAGATAACGCCTCGCGAACACAGAGCCGCGCGAGCAGTAGTCGATCGGGCCGCCCCACGCATGCGAGAAGCGCACGTCGCAAAGCTGCGGAAACGTGCGGTAGAACGCCTGAGCGAGTCGGTGATAGGTCTCGGCCTTCTGGTCCTGCGGCGGATTCGGATCGCCGTCGAAGTGATAGCTCACGAGGCCGCCGAAGATAATGTTGTTGTTCTTCGTGAGGCGGAAATAGTTGAGCTGCGTGCGCGTATCGTAAATGCCCTGTCGGTTCTTCCAGCCGATGCGCGCAAGTTGCTCCCCGGTGAGCGGCTCCGTGGCCAGCACGTGGTCGCGTACCTGAAGCACACGGCGATTGATATCGGGAATGCCGACCTTGGCTGTGCCGCTGCCGAACAGCACGCGCGGCGCGCGCACGCTGCCTTCGGGCGTTTTCACATACACGGTCCGGCCTTCGTCGGTGACCGAGACAAGCGGCGAATGCTCATACAATTGCACGCCCAGCGAAAGCGCTGCGCGTTTGAGCCCCCATGCGAGCTTGGCCGGATGCACGATGCCGCTGCGATTGCGTGACCACAGCGCGCCTGCGAACAGCGGCGAATCGAGCTGTTCGCGCGTGGCTTCGCCGTCGAGCAGAACGACGTCATGCCCGTAGCGCTTGTGAAGCTCGTAGTCGCCGCGTAAATGCGCGACATGCTCCGGATCGACTGCCACGGTCATTTCGCCGTTCCATTCGATGTCGGCGTCGATGCCGTAGCGCTTGAGCGTTTCCTCGAACCCGTCGAGATTGCGGTGGCCGAATTCCTCGAGCTGCGCGATGTCGTTCGGAAACACGCGCACCGCATTGGGCAGGCCGTGCATCACCGAAGTCGAGATGATGCCGCCCGCACGGCCCGATGCGCCATGCGCGACCTTTCCCGCCTCGATCAGCACGACGTTCAGATGCGGCATCTGCTCCTTGGCCTGCATGGCTGCCCAGAGCCCCGTGAAGCCGCCGCCGACGATCAGCAGATCCGCCTCCACGTGAGCGGTGAGCTTAGGCTCGGTCGGCGGCTCGGCAGGATTGTCGAGCCAGTACGGGAAGAACCGCGTGCGCGAAAGCGCCTCTTGCACGCTGAGCGCAACGCGCGGGCGCGATTCAATTTCAAGTTCTGCAGGAATACTCATCATTGGCTTCAGCGCGTTGAACGGGAGAAACGGAGCCGCCCCGCGTGGGAGGCGGCTCGTGGCTCGCTTTAGGCCTGTTCGAGCACGACGTAGAACTTCTTCGCGTCCTCGAGGGTTTCCCAGCGGCCGGCGAAGCCAGCAGGCAGCAGATAGCCCTGGCCCGCCGCGAATTCCTTGCGGCCGCCGTTCGCATCGGTCAAGGCGATCTTGCCTTCGACGAGCCACACCGCCTCGTCGGCGGTCGTGGCCGGGAAGTCCACGGCTCCGACCTTGCCTTCCCACCAGCCGATCAAGTAGTTGTTGTTCTTGCCCTCGGTGGCGCGCCAGTCGCTTTCCTCCATGCCGAATTCCAGCTTGGTGAATTCGCCGATGCCTGCGCCGAGCGGCACGATGTCCTGAATCAGTTTGCTCATTTGCGTCGCTTCCAGTTGGTTGGTTGAGTGACGCCAACGTTACCGGCTGACGGGGCCGGGGTATGCCCCCCCTCAGGGGGGGCAAGCTGCGTATTCCGGTCGCTTTGCCGTAGCTTTGCGGTGGCTTTGCCGCCCTTGCTGCCCGCTTTTTTTGGCCATCAGGGCCCGTCGGCTATAATCGAACGGCTTTCACGAAGGGGCGCGCCATGCTGCTCAACGTACCCCCGCTCAACCGCGATCAATCCGACTTTCCGCTCTCGTTCAAGACCCTCGGCAACGTGATCGAGGCCGTCGGCACGCCCGATTTCGTGCCGCGCCTCACGCTATTGCTCAACGAGGTCGTACCCGTCAACGTCGTGCATATCGAACGTTCGCGCGTCGACAGCGCGATGCCCACGGGCTTTCGCTGCGAATGGATTGGCAGTGGCGGGGTCGGAATGGATTTCGGCACGATCTCCGACGTGATGACGCTCTACTACGATCGCTTCTACGAAAGCGATCCGCTTTTCGCCCGCATTCGCGGCAAGATCGGCACGATGCTCGTGGTGCGCGATATCGGCGCGATCCCGCCGGGCGAGTTCCGCCAGCGGCTCTTCGACGAGGCGCGCATCGCCCATGAATGCGTGCTCGCGCGCGGGACGCGCCACGCCCAGCACTCCATCGCACTTGAACGCGGGTTGCGCGAGCCGCCGTTTTCGCTCGTCGAAATGAACCGCTTTCGCAGCGTGAGTGAGTTTCTGTTTCCGCTGCTCGAACTTCACGCCTCCACGAGCGCGGCGCGGCTCATCGCCCACGCGGCGCCGTTCATGCATCCGCTCGCGCAGTTCGATGCGCGCATCGCGGCAGACGGCGTGCGCCTCTCCAAACGCGAGTACGAAACCTGCGCGCACCTCATCACGGGCAAGACCGTGCCCGAAGCCGCGCAAATTCTCGGCGTGCGCGTGGCCACCGCCGAGTCGTACGTGAAGCGCGCCTTCGCGAAGCTGGGTGTGCGCACGAAGCGCGAGTTGATCGCGTGGGGGCACGCAGCGGTTTGACTGCGCGCCGGCTACCCGCTCAATGACGCCGATACATCGATCATCATCGATGTAAACATCTCAACTTCAATATTTGGCCGCGCGGGATCTCCCCTACCATCGCCCGATCGATTTGACTCTAACGATCGGAGACTCGCCAGATGGAGCGCCAGTTCAACCAGCCGCTGGGCGGCAACGAGATGCCGCGATTCGGCGGCATCGCCACGATGATGCGCCTGCCGCATGCCGACACCGCCGAAGGGCTCGATGTCTGCTTCGTGGGCGTGCCGCTCGACCTCGGCACATCCAACCGTTCCGGCGCGCGTTTCGGGCCGCGCCAGATCCGCTCGGAATCGGTGTTGCTGCGGCCTTACAACATGGCCACGCGCGCAGCACCGTTCGATTCACTGCAAGTGGCCGATATCGGTGATGTCGCAACGAATCCGTACGACCTGAAGGACTCGATTCGCCTCATCGAGTCCGCGTACGATCGTATCGTCGCGAATGGCTGCCGCCCGATCACGCTCGGCGGCGACCACACCATCGCCTGGCCCATCCTGCGCGCGCTGCACAAGAAGTACGGCAAGGTTGCCGTCGTGCACATCGATGCCCATGCCGACGTGAACGACACCATGTTCGGCGAAAAGATCGCACACGGCACGCCGTTTCGCCGCGCGGTCGAAGACGGCCTCCTGCAATGCGACAAGGTCACGCAAATCGGCCTGCGCGGCACCGGCTATCACGCAGAAGATTTCGACTGGTGCCGCAAGCAGGGCTTCACGGTCGTGCAGGCCGAGGCCTGCTGGAACCGCTCGCTTGCACCGCTGATGGACGAAGTACGCGCTCGCGTGGGCGACACGCCCGTGTACCTGAGCTTCGACATCGACGGTCTCGACCCCGCCTTCGCACCCGGCACCGGCACGCCCGAGGTGGGCGGGCTCACCGTGCAGCAGGGCCTCGAAATCGTGCGCGGCATGAAGGGGCTCAACGTGGTGGGCGCCGATCTCGTCGAGGTCTCGCCGCCGTACGACCAGGCCGGCACGACGGCGCTCGTAGGCGCGAATCTCGCCTTCGAAATGCTCTGCATCATGCCGGGCGTGGCTTACCGCTAACGCGCGAGGAGAAAACCATGGCTACGAATTCCGAACGCAAGGTGGACGATCAGGCCTTCGTGCTCCCCGCTGCGATGATTGCGGGCACAACCTTCAACGTACCGGCCGATAGCGAGGTCTGCACGGCCATCTGCAGTGCCGCCACAGGCGAAACGATCGGCTGGCAGGAGCACGCCACGCCCGAGCAGGTGGATCGCGCCGTGCACGCTGCTCACGATGCGCTCATCGCGTGGCGCCACACGACGCCCGCCGCGCGCGGCAAGCTGCTGCGCAAGATCGCCGAGTTGCTGGAGGCGGACCGCGCCCGCCTGAGCGCGATGCAAATGCGGGTGAGCGGCAAGCCGCCGTTCGAAGCGGAACTCGACGTGAGCGACGCGGCCGCGACCTTCAACTATTACGCGAGCCTGTGCGAAGACGCATCGCTATTCGCCGCCGAGTCTGTCGCGGTGCCCGACGACGCGTTGCTGGCCGAGCGTGTGCACGAGCCCGTGGGCGTCGCGGCGTTGATCGTGCCATGGAATTTCCCGATGGTCACGACGGCATGGAAGCTCGCCCCGGCGCTCGCGGCAGGCTGCACGGTGGTGATCAAGCCGTCGGAACTCACCTCGCCCATCGAGCACATGCTGGCCGGGATCGTCAGCGAAGCCGGCGTGCCCGACGGCGTCGTGAATGTCGTCAACGGGGGCGCCGAAGTGGGCGCGTGGCTGACGACTCACCCGCTCGTCGACAAGATCTCGTTTACGGGCAGCACGGCGTCTGGCCGCAAGGTCATGCAGGCCGCCGCACAGGACATGAAGCGTGTCACGCTCGAACTGGGCGGCAAGTCCGCACTGATCGTGCGCGAAGATGCCGATATCGCGCACGCGGTCACGCTCGCCACAGGCGGTGCGTTTGCGAATGCCGGGCAGATGTGCTCGGCAACGTCCCGCATTCTCGTGCACGACAACGTGTACCGCAAGTTCATGGCCGCATTCGAAGCGGCGGTGCGATCCCTCATAGTCGCGCCGCCGCATGGCGCCGATGCGGCGATGGGTCCGCTCATCAGCGCCGCGCAACGCGCGCGAGTGGCGGCACTCGTCGCGCAGGGCGTGGAAGAAGGTGCGCAGATTGCGTTCGCCGGCGAGCTCGACCCCGCTTGCGAGGATGGCTTCTTCATGGCGCCGCTCATCATTGCGGAACCCGCCGTGGACAACGTGCTGTGGACCGATGAAGTCTTTGGTCCGGTGGCTTGCGTGAAGTCATTCCGTTCGGATGACGAAGCAATCTCGCTCGCCAACGATACGCGCTATGGGCTCGTCGCCACCGTCGTGACAAACGACGAAAATGCCGCGCGGCGTTACAAGGCGCAACTCCGCGCCGGACTCGTTTGGCTCAACACACCCCAACTGATCTTTCCCCAAGTCTGCTGGGGCGGATTCGGCTTGAGCGGCATCGGCCGCGAGCTTGGCGTTGCGGGCTTGCGCAGCTATCAGGAATTGCGACACACGGTCGGCCTGCGCGCGTAATCACCGCGTCATGGCCGCACGACGAGGGCACGCCACGTTCGAGGTCGAATGAACGTGAGACGATGAAGCGGGCCCATGCATGCGAGCTCGCAGCATGGGCTGCCGGGATGGACGCCAGTGCGATCCCCCTCGACGAGATCGCCTTCAGGCCGGCCTAGTGCGGCATGGTGGCGGCGAACGCTTCCGGCGACCCGTTCAAGGCGTCGTAGAGCTCGGCCATCGGCACGTCGCCAATTTCGCTGCGCAGATAAGCGGTGAACGCGCGATCGTAAAGCGTACGGCCGGCCTCGGTTTCCATCGTCATGTCGAAACCGTCGAGAACCAGTCCGGCTATCTCGTCGGCCTCGATCAGGATGTGTTCAGCTTTCTTTCGTTCCACGGTGGGCTCCACGACTGCATATGCGTGGAATTTTAGGGGAAGCGGCGAAGAAATGCCGCTAAAAAAAACGGGAGAGAGGCGGATAAAACGTCCTGGAAGCTGCTGCGAGAGAAAACATCATAGGTGGGGTGCTCATCGTGGCCGCTCAGGCCCGTCCCGCAAGGGATCTCCCGATGTGACGCTGCCCGCCCCCCGAGATCCAGCCCCAAAAGACGGCGGAACCCGTTGGAAAGCTTCGGGGGAAATGCTCGCCGACTGCTTCTATCCATTCCCGTCGTGTTGCCGTGCTCGCTTTCATGATTCTCGCGTGCCGCTGCGCCCAGCGTATCAACTGCACGGCGCCTGGACTTCTGCATGCCGCATCACGCGCGCAGGCTAACCCCAAGCCGAAACGCCGTGTAATTCCTGCTCGACATGCTTGCCTGGGGGCGGCGCGATAGTGTGCTCTGCCCATCTCGAGCTTCGGTCCCCGCATCTTTCTGCCCGTTTCGCCTGTCCGGCACGCTTATGACGCTCGGTGGCACATCAATTGCTGTTAGCGAATCACACCCACTACATGGCGCAGGTGCGCGCCGAAGGAGAACACCATGGCGACGAAAGCAGAGGGGATTGTCGATGAGGCGACGGGTAAATTGAAGGACGCCGCGGGGGCCCTGCTGGACGATCCCGCGATGCGAATCTCGGGCAAGGCGAAGGCGCTGTGCGGAGAATCGCAACAGTTGATGGCCGACGCGGCCGTCGTCGCGCGCGAAGCGATTTCCGACAACCCCTTGCTCGCGCTCGGCGCGGCGGCGGGCATTGGCTTCGTCCTGGGTGCGCTCTGGGCATGGGGACGCGACTGAGCGTCCGCGACGCAAGGGGTAACGCAGGAGACCGCGATGTCGATTCAATCGAAGCTCGACCGCTGGCGCAACGTATCGCACTTCGCGCTTCTGCGCGTCGGCGAATATGGCGAACTGCTTTCAGTCGAACTCGCCGAAACGCGTGCCCGCTTGACGCGCGAATTGATCGCGCTGGTCGCCCTCGCCGTCAGCGGGCTTTTCACCCTCTCGTTCTTTTGCATCGCGCTGATCGCCTCCGCCTGGAACAGCCGATATTTCCTCTCGGTTGTATGGGCAATCGCGATCGCCTGGCTCGCCCTGTCGGTCACCGCCTGGCTCTCGTATCGTGCCCAGCGACCTGTGCAGTCGTTCGGCATATTGAAACGCGAGCTTCGGGACGACCTCGAAACGCTCAAGGAGGCGCTCAAATGAACGGCCGAAGCGAACTGCGCCGTCTGCGGCAAGCCGCCATCATCGATCATATGGCGCTCACGCGCGCCCAGCTGCTCGCCGCGAATCTTGAACTACGCGACACGCGGTCGCGGGAAAAGTCGACGTCTGATAACGCACTGACATTTTCCAACGTCGGCCACGCATTGCTGGATGCGCCCACCGTCACGTTGCTCGCTTCGATCGCGCTCGGCTCGCTAATCGTCGGACCGAAGCGCATCGTGCCCGTTGTCGTGCGTGCAGGCTTGACGGGGTGGATTGCACGTAACGTGCGGGGTTTCATCGGACGTTGAGCGCGCACGGGCATGCATGCGCAGCCGACCTTTTGCGCTCGGCGTTGTAACTATTGCTGCCGCCGGCCTCTTTTCAAAAAAGAAGCGGATTCTGCCTGATCGACCTTCACTACACGTAGTCCTCGCCAGCTAACGGCTAGTTGACCAGATCCTGTGTTCCTCTGAGGTCCATGACCGCGCCGCCGCGTCGCTGGGAACGCCCGATGCGATTCCGCGCATCGAATACGACCCCTCGTGTTCAATATTCTGGATTTCTAACCATATAGGCTCGACCATCAAATTCCTCACCACCCAAAGCGGATTACCTCGTGTCTCGTGGGCCGCGGTGATCGCGGGGATCATCCTCTCGCTCATCACGTACCTCATCCTCAGCGTGCCAGGCACTGCCATTGGCATGTCCGCACTTGCACCGCTTGCGCGCCCGAATCCACTACAGGGATTCGCGTTCAGTTCGGGGGCGTACCTGATCGTGATGACGGTCATCGCCGTTTTTGTCGGCTCGTGGTTTGCAGGCCGCTGCGCTCCCGTGCCCGGATGGCTCCACGGTCTTCTTGCGTGGGCAGTCATGGTCCTTCTGCTGGTGTACGGCGCGGCCTCTCTGCTCGGCGGTACAGTAAGCGGCGCAGCAACTATGGCGGCCGATGCCGCCGCGCGCGACGTGGCGCGCGCGGCGTGGTTCTCATTTGCGGCGCTGCTGGTCGGCGCAATCATTTCCATCGTTTCCGGACATGCGGGCTTTCGTCATCAGCCACCGTTCGAGGAAGGCACCGGCCCTTCCGCCGAGGATATTGCGCTGCGCCGCGATGCCACTCGAGAGGCGCTTCCGGGCCGCACCTTCCCCTGAGTCACGTGGCAGTGTGATCAAGGCGGGACCCCTTACGCAGCAGAGAATGTCAGGCCGGTTTGACGGGCGCAACAAGTCCGAACAGAGCCGGCCACGATAGATCGCCCCGATCGCCCGTCAAAGCGCCGCCGGCAAGGACGCCCGCGCCCGCCCACACCAGCGCAATCCTCTGCGCTCCAGCCAGTCCCTGCACGCGCCTCCCGCGAGGATTGCAGCAGGAAACCACCGCTGTTGCCGCCCCTCTCGTTCATGACGATCGCGCGACCCACTCACGCCCTCAATTTTCATGTTGCTGTGCAGCGAATAGAAGCCTATAACCATCCATACGGATGGTCAGGGGATGGACAGTGAAAAAGACAGCACCGCATGCTCTTCCCCGTTCCAAAGGCGGCGAATCGGAAAAGATCACGATCAATCTTGGCCCCGTCGACCTGGGGCAAATCGATCTGCTGGTCGAAGAAGGTTTTTATTCAAACCGAACGGATCTCATTCGAACGGCGATCCGAAATCAACTCGCGGTGCACGCAACGACCATGCGGGAAACCATCGAGCGCCGCGCGCTCGTGCTCGGGATGCGGCATTTTTCCCGTGAGGACCTCGAGGCCATACGCGCCGCGCACGAGCACCTCAACATTCAGGTATTGGGGTTGGCGAGCATAGCCGATGACGTTTCCCCCGAACTCGCGCTCGCGACAATCGAAAGTGTCGTGGTGCTCGGGGCGTTCCACGCCTCTGCCGCCGTCAAGGCTGCACTCGCCAAACGGATCCGCTAACCAGACGGACCAGTTAATCACCGGACAAGTCATGAAACCGAACGAAGGCTTTTTGAATTCGATGCACGAAGCGATGATGCTATTGCGTACGCGCGGTCCCACCGAGGCAACCGAAGTCATACAGCGTGCGCTGCGCGGCAATCAGGGCCGCCCCACGCCCTATGGTGGAGAGGCGGAGGCACACACCCTTGCACCTACTGCGAAAAGGACGGCGCAGTCTCCCACGCCACTCAGGTCCAAGGTAAGTCTCGATGCGGAGGACCGCAGCCATTTCGATACACTCACCTACTCGAATGCCGCCGGTCGTCGTCAATATCGGCTCTACGTGCCGGCAACGGCCACTGGCGAACCGATGCCCCTGATCGTCATGCTGCACGGCTGCACGCAGAGCGCCGACGATTTTGCGGCCGGTACGCAGATGAACAGCCTTGCCGAGCAGAACCGCTGCCTCGTTGCCTATCCGACGCAGCCGCAACAGGCCAATCCCTCGAAATGCTGGAACTGGTTCAAGCCCGGCGACCAGCGGCGCGAGTGCGGCGAGCCCTCGCTGATCGCCGGCATCACACGCGAAATCATCGCGAGACACCCTGTCGACCCTGCGCGCGTCTACATCGCTGGCATGTCCGCTGGAGGTGCGATGGCTGCACTCATGATCGATCAGTATCCCGAACTGTATGCAGCGGCTGGCATTCACTCCGGTCTGCCGGCCCGATGCGCGCACGACTTGCCCTCTGCACTCGCGGCAATGAAAGGCGGCAACGCGTCGCGCACCTCCAGTTCGGAGTCGCCTCAGCGGCCTGTCATCGTCTTTCATGGTGACGCCGATGGGACTGTCGATGTGGGAAATGCCGCGCGAATCGTACAAGGATTCGGGAGGCCGACGCAACGCTCCCGTGAAACGCGCGGCCCCGGCAGTGGACTGCGCGACTGGACTGTGACGCGTCTGGTTTCCGGCGAAGGCGTAGAAGCTGAGTTATGGACCGTACACGGCGCCCCCCACGCGTGGGCAGGCGGTGACACACGAGGCAGCTACACGGATCCCAACGGTCCAAACGCGAGCGCTGAAATGCTGCGCTTCTTTCTTGACCATCCAAACCGCTAGCCAGACACCGTTCACGCCGTAAGCAGACTTGCTCAAATGAGCTGGACTCGTCCGAAGGGACAAGCTGCAACCGGCGAATTCGACAGCTGCAGCCTGGTAGCCTGGCTTACTCCGAGTGTCCTGCGCCGAGGTCGGCGCCTGTGGTCGGATCGGAGCCTACGTCGGACGCAGTCCGCGACGCCATTGCCTGAAGCACCTTCACGTCCTTCTTCGAGACATTGACCGTGGCAAGTCCATCGCCCCCGTCGACGGCCGGCTCTGGCGATTCAACGAATTCCCATTCGGGCCCCTCATTCCACGGCCCGCGTGGCGCCTCCTCCCCTTGGGACATGTTGTAATAAACGCTCGTGAACTCGGGCACACCGGGGAGTTTCCCCTGCGGGAAATTTGGCTGGATCGAATGCAGCGCTTTTTCGAAGGACTTCTGATGAGCAATCTCGCGCGTCATCAGGAAACCCAATGTTTCCTTGATGCCCGGATCGTCAGTGACATTCATCAGCCGTTCATAGACGATTTTGGCGCGTGCCTCGGCTGCGATGTTCGAGCGCAGATCGGCAGTGGGTTCCCCTATCGTATCGACGTACGAGGCGCACCACGGAACGCCGGCCGAATTCGTGAGCGCGGGTCCACCCCCATAGAGCAGCGCGGTGATATGGGAGTCATTTCCGCCCCCGGTCATCGAGCGGTACAGTTCGGCTTCCGCTTCCACCGCCTCGGCAAGCTGTCCCTTCGCACTCTTGTTGAGCATCGCGACGATCGACCCGACTATTTCAAGGTGGCTCAATTCTTCGGTCGCAATGTCAAAAAGCATATCCTTCCGCCCGGGATCGTCCTCGCCGATGGCCTGCGTGAAATAACGGCATGCGGCGCCCAGTTCTCCCTGGGGACCACCAAATTGTTCGAGCAGCAGGTTGGCCAGCCCAGGATTGGGCGCGGCGACGCGAACGGTGTATTGCAGCCGCTTGTTATGGATAAACATGGCACTTCTCCGGGTAGCTGGCGCGAATCGATCCTTCGTGACGGCGGTCACGTACACGCAACCCTCACGCGCCACGGAAAAGCCTTCACGCCATAGATTAAACCGGACGGTGATGAGCACATCGGGCGCGTTGCGCGCCAGACCCACCCCACCCGGTTCTGAGGGCACATCGTTACCGCGGCGCGAAGGGCGGGATTGCCCCTGCGTGGCATAGATGGCTCCATGTCCTCCGCATTCGGTGTGCCTGTGCCGGCCTGGCGATTTTCTGACTCCCCCCCAATAGGAGGCGCTCCCAATTCGCGCGACTGGCTAAAGAGTGATCGTGACGTGGCAAGTGCGCGAATGGCGGCAGCGCTCCCTCGCGCCGACGTATCCACCCCTTTAAGTATGCGGATCGCCGCCGCCTTCGAGATCGCAGTCCGCGTCCGTTGGTCCGCGGAGGAGGTCGATTGCGGCCTGCCCCGCTACTTCAGCAATGAGGCATGCCCATCGGCGAGTGTACGGTCCATGGCGTAGCAGAACGGGCCTTCCGGGTTCTCCAATCACGCCAAGATTGGGTCCACCTTTTATCTGAAAAGTCACCTCGTACAGGTCCTTGGCGGACGGAATCAGTTCGATGTGGATTTCAAACCCGCGATATGTGATGTCTTGGTGCATAGACCGCTCAGTTGCATGAATGGATAGATGCGGCGCGTGCCTGAAGCGGACAACCACCGGCTCTCATCGCAGAATCTCGGCTGGTAGTACGTCACGCTGACAACCCATCACGACGTCGCTCGCGAAACTTTTAGTCCTCAAACGCCTGCTGCGCGACAACCAGTGGTGTCGAACAATGACTCTCGTAACGGCGCGCATCCTGCGTACCCGCGACCGCACGGCGCCCAGGAACGGGCCACGAAGCGAGTACCACGCGCTTCGTAGCGATCGATTCCGCCGACCAGCTGAGCTGGTTTCGCGCGAGTACATGCGTAGAGATAGCGTCCGAAACTCAATCCATCACCGTCCCATCTCTGCCGATGCATCGGGCTGGCGTTCGCTCCTTAGCAGCACATCGCGATAGATGCCGGGGCGCCCAGCCAGTTCGAGCGGCGCCCCCTCATCGACCAGCCGACCGTGCTGCATGACCACAATGCGGTCGAAATTCCGGAGAGTCGAAAGCCGGTGCGCGATGGCCACGACAGTGCGCCCCTTCATCAGCGCTTCCAGGCCCACCTGAACGAGTGCCTCCGATTCGCTATCGAGCGCGGACGTGGCTTCGTCAAGCAACAGTATCGGCGCATTCTTGAGAAACGCGCGAGCGATCGCGATGCGCTGTCGTTGTCCACCCGAGAGGCGCGAGCCCCGTTCGCCCACGATCGTTTGCAAGCCCTCCGGCAGGCAATGAACGACATCAAGACAGTTTGCGAGCTCGCACGCGCGCAGGACGTCGTCTTGCGTCGCGTCCGGGCGACCGTAACGGAGGTTGTCGAACAGCGAGCGGTTAAAGAGCGATATTTCCTGAGGTACCACGCCAATAGCCTCGTGCAGGCTGGCCAGGTTCACATCGCACAAGCGCTGCCCCGAAATGCAGACCGCCCCAGATCCGCGCGGTGGATCGAAGAAGCGTTGCAACAGCGCGAGCACTGTGCTCTTGCCGGCTCCTGAAGGTCCAACGAGACCGACGTGCTGGCCGGCGTCGATATGCACACTGAAATGGTCAAGAACCGGCCTGCGGCCTGGGTACGCAAAAGTGACGTTCTCGAAATCGATGTTTGCGTCACGGAGCTCAAGTGCCCGCATGCCGGCCGGCTGGTCCATCTCCCGAATCACGAGTAACGCGTTCGCGGCATCGGCAAGCCGCGCCACATGCTGGGTCATGTCCACCAGCGCACCTGCGAGATCACGGGCGCCATGAAGAATGGCGAACCCTAGCGAGCTTACCAGAACGACGTCTCCCGTCGTGGCCTGCCCGCGCGCCCATAACCCGATCACCCATGCGAGCAACCCAGCTGAAAGCAGCAGCGTTACGACCGAATGCAGCAGGCGTAGCTTCTCCAGATATCGCAGGCTGATTTGACGCGACATCATTTCTTCGTCGAGGATCGAGGCAAAGCGCACGCTCTCATACTGCACCCCGACGAACATTTTCACCGTAGACATGTTGCCGATCACATCGACGAGTTCGCCGTCGACTGAGGCAGCGAGCGACGCGAACTGCCGATGCCTTACGCTGCCCTTACTTGCGCGCCAGAACAGGAACCCCGCCATGCTGCCCGAAACGAGCACGAGCGCCATCGCCATCCAGAGGCTGATGCAACCCAGGATCGCGATTGCGCCCATCATCGTCAGAAACGACGGTAGCGCGTTCCATGCAACGGTGTTCTCGGTCGTATAGATCGCGTTTGCCGTGGCGGAAATGCGGCTCGCCAGCATCCCCGGCTGGATGTTGGAAAAATAGGCAGGCGAGTGTCCCGCCACGTAGCCGAACAATTGGCGCCGTACGTCGCCCGTCACAGCAACGAACGTTCGCACACTCAACCAGCCGCCGAGCCGCCAAAGGAGGCAGTCAGCCATGAGCAAGCCGACGATGACCAGGAACGCGTCAACGACGATTCGGGGATGCGCGCGGCCGCCGGCCAGGGCATCGACAAGATTCCTCAGTGCATACTGTGATGCGAGCGCACACCCAACGGCCGCAACGATGGCCAGCAATATGAGCGCGTGAGCGAGGAGGTGTCCGGCGACATATTGCCAAAGCAACATCAACGGTCTGCCAGCGTAGCCTGCCAGGATCGCCGCCTTTCGCCCGCGCACGCGCGACGCAGCGCGACCTCGGGTCGAGGCTCCGGCGTCTTTCATCAGGGCTACTCCGGCTCATTGTGATCGAGGGGGGATCTGCGTGTCTGCGGCCAGGGACCCGACTTTCGTTGCCGCGCAGGTACTCGCTCCCGTGTGGGCGCAAGTCCTATTCCCGGCGCTTCCTTGGCGTGAGTTCGCCCCTGCCCCACTTGCGGATGTCCACGCCGCGATCTATAGTCGTCGACACCCTCCCCGAATCGTTGATCGCTCTTTGCATCACAGCCAGGGGCAGCAGGCCCCAATCGAGTCATACACATTCGCGCTCCATATCAGTTGAGCGCCGTGATATGAGCCCAAAAGATGTCGATGGTCCGGCGAATATTGTGCTCTTTGGTGTTAATCGTCGTGGCCGCACAATGATCAGCTTCCGTGCAGCGCGCGTGTGCTCAGCAAGATGCGCATTTTCTGCCCGAACGAGTTGCACCGCCACCATTCGCCGCCAGGTATGGGCGTTGCGCTAACAAGGCGTGGAGAAGCCCATTCAGAAGATACGCTCGACGAGTGGCATCCGCATCAAATCGTCGCCCCACAACCCCGTACGGCGCTCTCGCGGCGCACGGGGCCATGTAGTTCGTTCCTGCAGGAAGAGGTCGAAATGAAAAATCCGTGGATGAAGAAGAACCCGTTCCTAAGCATGTGGCTGAGCGGAGCGAATTCCCTCGCCGGTTCCGCGAGAGGACACGCAGCGGCGGCAGCCAAGCGCGGGACGGTAGCATTTTGGACCGCTGCCCTGCGTCCGCCTAAAGTCAACAGGCGAAAGAGCAGACGCTAATACGCAACACTTTCGTCGGCATCGCCGGCACATCCACGCAAGCGCTTTGTACTGCGCCGGCTCCGGATCGCGCAAAAGGTAATCCGGACTCGTTTGATGACAGAAGCTTGTCTGTCCACGGCGCAGTGGTAATGCGGGAAAGCGTCGAGCGCAGGATTCCTGCGCGAAAATAAAAAGGGCGAGCCGCATCGCGAAACGGGCCCGCAAGATAAACCCGCGCGCGGCGGGCCTATCTGGATACAAACTCAGATCGGCAACGATCCGTCGCTTAGCGCTTGATACTGGATTTTGCGGGCTGGGTCAGCGCCGCTTCACTTGCTGCCTGGAAATCGCCGGCCGCCCTGGTTGCCTGCGAAACGCCTTCCGATGACGCGTTCTCTACTGCTTCTTTGGTGGGGGAATCAAACGACTCCTGCGCCAGGTTTCCTCCACTATTCTCGAGCGTTTCCGCCATCCTGATCGACGCCGTGCTCGCGTTGCCTATTGCCTCCGTGAGAATCGCGTTCATCTGGCCGCCCCGAATTTCGCACTGGCGCTGGACCTCCCGCGCGACTTCGGCGCCAGTCGAAAGAATGATTGTGTGCAAATGGCGATTGTAAGAAGCCGCCTTTGCGGGAAACTGGTTCAGCATGCTGGATTGCCATGACGGAAGGTTTTCGGCGTTGTCGAAAACTTCCTCCTTGGGAAAATTATCGCATTCCTCAATGATCGTCCTGATCGTCTGAGTGTTGAGATCCATCAGTTCCTGAAGTCCATTCATGTACTTTCCGGCAAGATTGACGAAGGACTGGTAGTTTGACTTGTTGAGATCTGCAATCTGCTGTGGCGTATAGAAAAACATTTATCACTCTCCGTGGGGGGAAAATGCCGCCCTTTCTCTGCTAGATCTGGGGCGACGACACCGACTCGTTACTTGCCCATCGATTCTGCTGCCACCTTCTCCTCCGCCAACTGTGACAGTGCTTCGTCCGTTGCCGTTTCTTCCTTCAATGTTTCGGCCAGCAACTTCGCCGCCGCCCCTTCCTCCAGCTGTTTGCCCATTGCGATCAGCGAACCATAAGAGGCGATTTCATAGTGTTCGACCTTTTGGGCCGAGGCAATAAGCGCGGTGTCGAGCACCGGTCCTTTCTCGATCTCGTCGATGACTTCCTGACCCTCCTCGACAAGGCCTTCCATCGCGACGCATTTGACGCGCTTGAGCTTGATTCCACTCATTTCGACAATTCGGTCGATCCGTTGAATCTGCCCCTGCGTCTCTTCGAGGTGTTTCTCGAATGCGGCCCGCAGATCCGGGTTAGTGGATGCGCGTGCCATTTTTGGCAGAGACTTTGTCATCTGTTTTTCAGCGCTATAGATATCCGACAGCGAGTGAATGAATAAATCCCGTAGGGTCTTCGTGGGCATGACTATTCCTTTAGTGCGTTTCGAAACCGCATCCAAAATGGGGGCGGGGTGATGCTTGCGATGCATGAGGTGTGTCTGGACTAGCGCTCGATCCTGGCGGCGCCGCGGCCGGAGGCAAGTTCAACGGCCTGTAGCTGGCCCTTTCTCTGTGACGAAGGAGTACGGGCGCATCATCGCGTCCGGGCTTTCGTGACAAAAGGCGAACCCATAGCACAATGACTACGCCAACGATAGCCGTGTAAACGGCTGATGCGGGCGTGCCGCGAGATGAAACAGTTTCCTTGCATGGAAATATCACGTCTCGTGTAGAGGCTACGGGTATAAAGAACCAACATTCCCGAAAGCCGGCATTCGATGAGGCCGGTGCGACCACGTTTCTCACGGTCGCACACGGTTTTCCTCTATTTACTGCTTCCCTTGATGTGCGGGCTCGTCAGGCTGAGCCTCAGCGGGCGAGAGCTCGCCAGGGACGTCTTCATCGGGATCAATCTCGGGACCCGCGTCGGGATCGGCGCCTTCATCAGTGTCTTCGATCCGCGTCGCACCGCCGGTCGCCGGCGCATCGCTTGCGGGAAAGGTCTGCTCGACGGTGTCGTCGATGGCGTCGTCCGATTTTTCATCGGGCGCGCGTTGCTCAACAGGTTGGTTCGCCATGGTTTGCTCCTCGCAGGTTTGTGGCATCCACGTAAGCGCAAACGCCGTGCCGCAGAAGTGGCATCTTCGCTGTCACCCAAAAACGCTTTGCAACGGAGGTGAACTCGAACCCGACCGGTCCCCACGGTGCAGACTGGAATCCCGTATCGCGAGTGCCACTTGCGCAATCCCCCCCCGAATGCAAACGTCCCTTTGCATTGCCCGGCCAGGTGAGCTGAATGCGATCGTTGCAACAGCAACGATTTAGCTTCATGGCAGGGAAGGCATTCCGGCCCGTCAGATCTAGTTCCGGCTAATGCAGCTTACGTTTTGCAGACTGCGCGATCTGATCGCATCCACGATGGCATGCCTGCAAACCCCGAAAGCAACCTCAAACGCAT
>NZ_DATJWR010000186.1:0-4195 GCF_035501035.1 Paraburkholderia sp. | reverse complement strand
GGCCCGATGCGCGATCGCCCGCAGCACATAGGAAGCCGCCGCGAATCCAAAGCTCGCCGTCACGCAAACGCTCGAACCGAAGCCCGCGCAGTTCAGCCCCACCGGCCCGTGATGCCCCGGCGAAGTGGTGACGTGCTCGGCCTCGGCGTCGACGTCGCACACGGCGGCCTCTGGATAAATGAGCGGCTCGTCCGAATACACGGCGCTCACCTTGAACTTCGCCTTCGGCCCGCGCGGAAAGCCGTGCTGCTTGCGCAACTGGCCGCGCACCTTGGAAAGCAGCGGGTCCTGGATCGTGAGCGCGAGGTCGTCGATGCGAATGCGCGTGGGATCGAGCTGCCCGCCCGCGCCGCCCACCGTGATGAGCGGCACGCGGTGCTCGACGCACCAGGCGATCAACGCGGTCTTGGTGCGCACACTGTCGATGGCGTCGATCACGTAGTCGAAGCCGCCGCCCAGTAGTGCGTCGAAGTTCGAGGGCTCCACGAAGTCCTCGACGAGGCGCACCTCGCAGGCCGGATCGATCAACTTGATGCGCTCGGCCATGGCCTCGACCTTCGGCTTGCCGTAGTTGCCGTCGAGCGCGTGAATCTGGCGGTTGGTGTTGCTCTCGGCCACGTTGTCGAGATCGATGAGCGTGAGCTTGCCCATCGCGCTGCGCGCGAGCGCCTCGGCGGCCCAGGAGCCCACGCCGCCAATGCCGATCACGGCGACGTGGGCGCGCTCGAACGCGTCGAGCGCGGGTGCGCCGTAAAGCCGCGCAATGCCGCCGAAACGGCGGGCTCGGTCCGCAACATCGGCGGCAGGGCTCGCGGTAAGATCAACGGAGCCGGCGGCAGGGGAAATCTGAGTACTGGACATGACGTTAGGCAATCGTAAGCGGACCGGTAGCGCGCTGCTGCCACGCTCCTCGCAAGGACCGTATTTTGCCTGATCGCGCCGGGCGAAGCTGGACGCTCCCCCAAGCTTCGCGAGTCGAACGCCGGTCGCCGAAGCGTTCGCCGATAGATTCGTCGATAAATTCGCCGATAGATCCACCGGTCCGTTCGCTGGCCTTGTTCGTCAGCCCATTCGCCGGCTCATTCGTTGCCTGTTCGTTATACTTGTCCGCATTGAAGCGTCCGCATAAAAAATGACAACTCTCGCCGATCTCCGCAAGAACTACTCGCTCGGCTCGCTCGACGTCGCCGATGTCGATCCCGATCCGATCCTCCAGTTCCAGACCTGGTTCGCCCAGGCGCTCGACGCGAAGCTGCCCGAGCCCAACGCCATGACGGTGGCGACCGTCGACGCCGAAGGCCGCCCGGCTGCGCGCATCCTGCTCATCAAGGGCGTGGACGCGCGCGGCTTCGTGTTCTTCACGAACTACGAGAGCCGCAAGGGCCGCGAGCTGGCCGCCAATCCGCACGCGGCACTGCTCTTTCACTGGATCGAGCTCGAGCGCCAGGTGCGCATCGAGGGCAAGGTCGAGCTCACGAGCGACGCGGAAAGCGATGCCTACTTCAATTCGCGTCCGCTCGGCTCGCGCATCGGCGCGTGGGCCTCGGAACAGAGCGCCGTGATCGCGGGCCGCGCGGCGCTCGAAGCGCGCGAGCGCGAAGTCGCCGCGCAGTACGGCGAGCACCCGCCGCGCCCGCCGCACTGGGGCGGCTACCGGCTCGTGCCGGATGCGATCGAGTTCTGGCAGGGCCGGCCGTCGCGGCTGCACGACCGCATCCGCTACACGCGCGACGGCGCGGCCTGGCGCATCGAGCGGCTCGCGCCTTGAACGCTCGCTCCCTGACCGTATACGCTCTCGAAGACGTGGCGCGCGCTGCCGCGCCACACGCATCAAGGGTTTCACCCGCGTCACACGAATGATTCGCGCGGCCCTCGCGCCGCCCGAATTTTGCCGTACCGCCTTGCAGCCGGTTCCACGCATCGCAACTCGCTTTTGTCTTTGAGCTGTAGTCGTCAATAAGACTCGACACGGAGAGAAACGCATGTTCTGGGAGAAAAAACTCGCGCAATGGGTAGAAGAAGTCCGCAACAAGGCCAATCTGCCCGCCCGCCTCGTACTCTGGAGCGGGCAGCAGTACGATTTCGGCCACTTCGCCGCGCCGCAGGTCACGCTGAAGGTCAATAGCGCCTCGGCGCTGCCGCTCCTGCTCGAGCCGAGCCTCGACAACCTCGGCGAAGCCTATGTGAAGGGCAAGATCGACATCGAGGGCAAGCTCGCCGACATCATCAGCATCAGCTATTCGCTCGCGCGCAGCACCGTCACGAGCGCCAGCAAGCTCGCGCGCGTGCGCCGCTATTTCACGCACTCGAAGTCCACGGACAGGAAGGCCGTCCAGTATCACTACGACGTCTCGAACGAGTTCTACCAGCTGTGGCTCGACGAGAACATGCTCTACTCGTGCGCCTACTTCGAGAACGGCGACGAGGACCTCGCCACCGCGCAGCTCAAGAAGATCGACCACATCCTCACCAAGATCCAGTTGAAGGAAGGCCAGACGCTGCTCGATATCGGCTGCGGCTGGGGCGCGCTCGTGCTGCGCGCCGCGCAGAAGTTCGGCGCGCGCTGTGTGGGCGTGACGCTCTCGCAGAACCAGTTCGATCTCGCCACCGCGCGCGTGAAGGCCGCCGGCCTCGAAGATCGCGTCGAGATCCGCCTGCAGGACTACCGCGAAGTGCAGGGTCAGTTCGACCGCATCACGAGCGTGGGCATGTTCGAGCACGTCGGGCGCAAGAACCTGCCCGGTTATTTCCGCAAGGTCCACGACCTGCTCGCCGACGACGGCGTCGCGATGAACCACGGCATTACCTCGTCGGACGCCGATTCGGGCGAGACCGCGCTCGGCGGCGGCGAGTTCATCGACCGCTACGTGTTTCCCGACGGCGAGCTGCCGCACATCGGGCTCGCGCTCGAGGCGGCGCAGCGCGGCGGGCTCGAGGCCGTTGACGTGGAGAGCCTGCGCCGTCACTATGCGCACACGCTCAGTATCTGGGCGGAGAATTTCGAGGCGCGCGCCGAAGAGGCGAAAAAGCTCGTCGCCGACGAGAAGTTCCGCATCTGGCGCGTCTATCTGGCGGGTTGCGCGTACGCGTTCGAGCACGACGACGTGTCGATCTTCCAGATCGTGTGCCGCAAGGCCGGCCGCAGCGCGAAGACGCTGCCGTGGTCGCGCCGGTATATGTACGAGAAGCCGCTTTGATGCGGGCGGCGGCGTGACGGCTGGGCATAACGGCGTCGCGTGGCTCGCCCTGCCGCCGCGCCGCCAGCCACGCGACGGCCCATACAGCGGCCCACGCAGCGGCCCACTCAACGGCCCGCGCAGTCGTATCGCGCAAGCCGGGCCGAACGAGGCGCGGCTTCGCCCACGACCGCCATCAAGAGACAACTGCGCGGCATGACTGCGCGACGCCACTGCATGAACCAACGCGAAGACGGCCACGACCACGATCTGTTCGGCGCCACTCACGGTGAAGCGCCTGGCGCGGCGGCATATGATCCAGGCCGCGACAGCGCGCGCCCTGCCGCGCGCCGCACCGCCCCGAAGGCCGAAACCCGCGCCGAGCCGCAGCCCGACCTGTTCGGCTTCACCGCGCCGGCGCCCTCGCCCGTACCCCGGCAGCACGAGCAACGCCGCACCACGTACGACGACGCCGAAATCGAAGAGTCCGAGGGCACGCCCGACGAACGCGCGGTGCGTGCCGAATCGCCGAAACCGGCAGCGCAACCCGCGGCCGGCCCCAGCGCCCCCAAACGGCGCGGCCGCGGCGTGCTGCCCGCCGTGGCGACACAAGCCACGCTCGACCTTGCCGCCGAATTGCCGGCCGGGGTGCGCCTTGGCACCTCGTCGTGGTCGTTTCCGGGCTGGCGCGGCATCGTCTACGGCGACGACTACAGCCAGTCGAAACTTGCCCGCGACGGGCTCGCAGCCTATGGCGCGCATCCGCTGCTGCGCTCGGTGAGCATCGACCGCTCGTTCTATGCGCCGCTCACCGTCACCGACTATCTGCGCTACGCGCAGCAGGTGCCCGATCACTTCCGCTTCATCGTGAAAGCGCCGGCGCTCATCACCGACGCCAGCGTGCGAGGCGAACGCGGCGAGCCCGTTTCGACGAACCCGTGCTTTCTGAACGCGGAGCTCGCCGCGCGCGAGTTCGTCGAGCCGTGCCTCGCGGGCCTCGGCATGAAGGCGGGCGCGCT
>NZ_DATJWR010000185.1:0-7117 GCF_035501035.1 Paraburkholderia sp. | reverse complement strand
CGCGCCGTGCGCGGCTTCCTTGATCGCGCGGCGCTCGACCTGGGTCGAGCCGCACGGCACGCAGATGATGATGCGCGGCGACGGCGAGAACATGCGCGACTCGTGCGCCGTCTTGATGAACTGCTTGATCATCTGCTCGGTCACGGTGAAGTCGGCGATCACGCCGTCCTTCATCGGGCGGATGGCTTCGATGTTGCCCGGCACCTTGCCGAGCATTTGCTTGGCCTCCTTGCCGACCGCCTGGATCGTCTTCTTGCCGTTCGGGCCGCCTTCCTGGCGGATGGAAACCACTGAGGGTTCGTCGAGGACGATGCCCTTGCCGCGCATGTAGATCAGGGTGTTGGCGGTGCCGAGGTCGATCGCCAGGTCGTTGGAGAAGTAGCTACGCAGAAAACCGAACATTCAAAAATCCTGTCTCGCTTGTGGCCGACCTTCGAGCTTCTGGGGCGAGGGCGGCAGCGGAAAAATTAACAGCTTCAGGGGGCGCGACGCGCCGCCCCGTGAACACCTCAAGCACCTCGAGAGCACTGCGGAGGCGTCGCAAGGGGCGCCACGAGGGGCCTGAGACTGCGGGGATGGTCACCGGAGGCAGCCTGGCTCTCGCGCCGTCTGGCCGCAACGTGCTGCGTACAGAACTGAAAGGCGGGTGCAAGGCGGTCCGGGTTTGGGTCGAACGCGTAATGATACCTTATAATTTTGCCTGTTTTGCAGGATCCGGAGGTCTGTTTTTGACCTCATCGAAGCTTTCCTCCAGAGGCGGATCCGGCGCAATAAACCGCTGTTGCAGCACCGATTTTCCATACTGCCGCAGCTTCTTTTTCCGGTGACCGCATGGCTCTGACCCTGAACGATGTGAAGCGCATCGCGCATCTCGCGCGCCTCGAACTGGCCGACGCCGAAGCCGGCAATACGCTCGAACGCCTGAATGACTTCTTCGGCCTCGTCGAGCAGATGCAGGCCGTCGACACGACCGGCATCGCACCGCTCGCGCACCCAATCGAGCAGATCGAGGATGTCGCGCTGCGCCTGCGCGAGGACGCCGTGACCGAAATCGTGGATCGCGGCGCGCTGCAACGCCCCGCGCCGGCGGTACAGGACGGACTTTACCTCGTACCGCGCGTGATTGAGTAAGCGCGTAGCATTTTTTCGCCATTTTCGAAATCCTTCGAGTCGTCGGAACAGTTCGAAAAGGCACGGACTCCCGAGTTTTCCGGGCGCGGCCCCTCAGGTTCGGCCATTGGTTTGACCCCCGGGTCTGGCCACGGGTTTGAGCAAATCGGCCCCGCGCTTTCGGAACGGCGAATCGATTTCGACCACGCCGTGACGTTCTTCCAGGAATCACGCAATGCATGACAAAAGCTTGACCGAACTGCGCGCCGCGCTGGCTGCCAAGGAGTGCTCCGCAGTCGAACTGGCCCAGCACTTTCTGGGCCGCATCGAGGCACATCGAGATCTGAACGCTTTCGTCGACGTCAATCCCGATTTGACGCTCGCCCAGGCGAAGGCCGCCGACGCGCTTCTGCACTCGGGCCACGCAGGCCCGCTCGCGGGCATTCCGCTCGCGCACAAGGACGTGTTCGTCACGCGCGGCTGGCGCTCGACCGCCGGCTCGAAGATGCTCGAGAACTACGTGAGCCCGTTCGACGCGACCGTCGTCGAGCGGCTCGAACGCGCGGGCATGGTCTGCCTCGGCAAGACCAACATGGACGAATTCGCGATGGGCTCGTCCAACGAGAACTCGCACTTCGGCGCCGTGAAGAACCCGTGGGACAAGAAGGCCGTGCCGGGCGGCTCGTCGGGCGGCTCGGCCGCGGCCGTGGCCGCGCGCCTCGCGCCCGCGGCCACCGGCACCGACACCGGCGGCTCGATTCGCCAGCCGGCGTCGTTCTCGGGCGTGACCGGCATCAAGCCCACGTACGGCCGCGTGTCGCGCTACGGCATGATCGCGTTTGCCTCGTCGCTCGACCAGGGCGGCCCGTTCGCGCAGAACGCCACCGATTGCGCGCTGCTGCTCAACGCCATGGGCGGCTTCGACGAGCGCGACTCGACGAGCCTCACGCACGAGCACGAGGACTACACGCGCTTTCTCGGTCAGAGCTGGAGTGCGGACGCCTCCGCCGACAAGCCGCTCGCGGGCCTGCGCATCGGTCTGCCGAAAGAGTACTTCGGCGAGGGACTCGCCGACGAAGTGCGCGCGGCCATCGACGCCGCGCTCAAGGTGTACGAGTCGCTCGGCGCGACGCTCGTGGAGGTCACGCTGCCGAAGACGGAGCTCTCGATTCCCGTGTACTACGTGATCGCTCCGGCGGAAGCCTCGTCGAACCTCTCGCGCTTCGACGGCGTGCGCTACGGCCACCGCGCGGCCGAATACCGCGACCTGCTCGACATGTACAAGAAGTCGCGCGCCGAGGGCTTCGGCCCCGAGGTGAAGCGCCGCATTCTGGTGGGCACGTATGTGCTCTCGCACGGCTACTACGACGCGTACTACCTGCAGGCGCAGAAGATCCGCCGCATCATCGCGCAGGACTTCCAGCATGCGTTCGAGAAGTGCGACGTCATCATGGGGCCGGTCGCACCGAGCGTGGCCTGGGACATCGGCGCGAAGGGCGACGACCCGCTGCAGATGTACCTCGCGGACATCTACACGCTGTCCACGAGCCTCGCGGGCCTGCCCGGCATGAGCGTGCCGTGCGGCTTCGGCGCGGGAGCGAACGCGCAGCGACCCGTCGGTCTGCAGATCGTCGGCAACTATTTCAACGAGGCCCGCATGCTGCAGGTCGCTGACGCCTTCCAGCGCGCGACCGACTGGCATCGCAAGGCGCCGGCAGGAGTGTGAGCATGGCAGCACAATGGGAAGTCGTTATCGGTCTCGAGACGCACGCGCAATTGTCGACGGCGTCGAAGATCTTCTCGGGCGCATCGACGCAGTTCGGCGCCGCGCCCAACACGCAGGCCTGCCCCGTCGATCTCGCGCTGCCGGGCGTGCTGCCGGTGATGAATCGCGGCGCCGTTGAGCGCGCAATCCAGTTCGGCCTCGCCATCAACGCGACGATCGCGCCGCGCAGCATCTTCGCGCGCAAGAATTACTTCTACCCCGATCTGCCGAAGGGCTATCAGATCAGCCAGTACGAGATTCCGGTCGTGCAGGGCGGTCAGATCACGATCCAGGTTCCGGCCAACGAGAAGGCCGGCAAGGAAGCGTACGAGAAAACCGTCAACCTCACGCGCGCGCACCTCGAAGAAGATGCGGGCAAGTCGCTGCACGAAGACTTCGCGGGCATGACGGGCATCGACCTGAACCGCGCGGGCACGCCCTTGCTCGAAATCGTCACCGAGCCTGAAATGCGCAGCGCGGCGGAAGCGGTCGCGTACGCGAAGGCGCTGCATACGCTCGTCGTGTGGCTCGGCATCTGCGACGGCAACATGCAAGAAGGGTCGTTCCGCTGCGACGCGAACGTTTCGGTGCGTCCGGTCGGCCAGAAGGAATTCGGCACGCGCGCCGAGATCAAGAACCTGAACTCGTTCCGCTTCCTCGAAGAAGCGATCCAGTACGAAGTGCGCCGCCAGATCGAGCTGATCGAGGACGGCGGCACCGTCGTGCAGGAAACGCGCCTCTACGACCCGGACAAGCGCGAGACGCGCTCGATGCGCAGCAAGGAAGACGCGCACGACTACCGCTACTTCCCCGACCCCGACCTGATGCCGCTCGTGATCGAAGCAGCATGGGTCGAGCGTGTGAAGGGCGAAATGCCCGAACTGCCCGAGACGATGCAAAAGCGCTTTGTCGAGCAGTATGGCGTGACGCCGTACGACGCGAACGGGCTCACGTCCTCGAAGGCGATGGCTGCATACTTCGAAGCGGTCGTGGCGAAGGCGGGCGGGGCCCAGGCGAAGGCCGCCGCGAACTGGCTGATGGGCGAAGTCTCGTCGCAGCTGAACCGCGAAGGGCTCGAAATCGACGCTTCGCCGGTCTCGGCTGCGCAGCTCGCGCTGCTGCTCGCACGCATCGCCGACGGTACGATCTCGAACAAGATCGCCAAGGAAGTGTTCCAGGCGATGTGGGACGAGAAGGCGACCGACGAAGCCGCCGCTGACCGCCTCATCGAGTCGAAGGGCCTCAAGCAGATCTCCGACACCGGCGCGCTCGAAGCGATCATCGACGAGGTGCTCGCCGCGAACCAGAAGTCGGTCGAGGAATTCCGCGCGGGCAAGGAAAAGGCGTTCAACGCGCTGATCGGCCAGGCGATGAAGGCCACGAAGGGCAAGGCGAACCCGCAGCAAGTCAACGAACTGCTGAAGAAGAAACTGGGCTGATCCCGCTTTGTTCGGGCATGCTTGCGAGGCGGCGTCGTGCGTGGCAGTGCGGCGCCGCTTCGTCGCTTCAGGCGCCGCCTCGCCGCTTTCGGCGCTTGGCGGCCGCTTGCCGGCTTCACCGCCGTTGAAGCAGTCGTATCCATGAAAGGAGGAGCGCAGCGCATGGCAAAGACCCCGAGTCTCGACGATTACCGCGTGCCGTATTTCAGCGACAAGAAGGCGGAAAAGTTCTCGCTCGATACGATCGACCCCGCGGCGAAACCGTTCACGGCCGGCAGCAAGGACGGCGACCGCGATCGTCTCTCCGAGATCGGCAACAAGCTCGACGTGCTGCAGGAGCGTCTGCATGCGCAGCGCCACCACCGCGTGCTGCTCGTGCTGCAGGGCATGGACACGAGCGGCAAGGACGGCACGATACGCGGGGTGTTTCACGAAGTCGATCCGCTCGGCTTGCGCATCGTGGCGTTTCGCGCGCCCACACCCATCGAGGCGTCGCACGACTTTCTCTGGCGCGTGCACATGCAGGTGCCCGGGGCGGGCGAGCTGGCCATCTTCAATCGCAGCCACTACGAAGACGTGCTCGTGCCGCGCGTGACGGGGCAGATCGACCCGGCCGAGTGCGAGCGCCGCTACCGGCAGATCCGCGAATTCGAGTCGCTGCTCGCCGAAAGCGGCACGACGGTCATCAAGTGCATGCTGCACATCTCGAAGGACGAGCAGAAGAACCGCATCCAGGCGCGCATCGACGATCCCACCAGGCACTGGAAGTTCGACGTATCGGATCTCGATGCGCGCAGGCAATGGGACGCGTATCAGAGCGCCTATCGCGACGCGCTCGCGGCTACATCGACCGAATACGCGCCGTGGTACGTGATTCCCGCCGATTCGAAGACGCACCGCAACCTGATGGTGGCCGAACTGCTGCTGCGGCTGATGGAAAACCTGAAGCTCGAATATCCGCCGGCCAAGGCCGAGCTCAAGGGTCTGAAGATCGAGTAAGACCGACCGTACCTCCTCGCGCCGTGAAGTGCCGTCAGGCGCCGCGGCGCGAGGCAACGCAAATCAAGAGGAAAAGAAGACATGTTGCGTGTGATCACCGCGAATCTCAACGGCATCCGCTCGGCGGCGAAGAAGGGCTTTTTCGAATGGTTCGGAGAACAGAAGGCCGACGTGCTCTGCGTGCAGGAAATCAAATGCTCGCAGGACGACATGACGCCCGAATTCCTCGCGCCGCACGACTTCACGGGCTATTTCCAGCACGCGGTGAAGAAGGGCTATAGCGGCGCGGGCGTCTACACGCGCCACGAGCCCGACGACGTCATCATCGGATTCGGCAGCGCCGAGTTCGACCCCGAAGGGCGCTACGTGGAAACGCGCTACGGCAAGCTCTCCGTAATTTCGGTGTACGTACCTTCGGGTTCGAGCGGCGACGAGCGCCAGGCCGCGAAGTACCGCTTCATGGACGAATTCATGCCGCATCTCGAGGAACTGAAGCGCGAGCGCGAAGTGATCGTGTGCGGCGACGTGAACATCGTCCACAAGGAAATCGACATCAAGAACTGGAAGGGCAACCAGAAGAACTCCGGCTGCCTGCCCGAAGAGCGCGCGTGGCTCACGAAGCTCTTCGACGGCGTGGGTTACGTAGACGTGTTCCGCACGCTCGACCCGCGCCCCGAGCAGTACACGTGGTGGAGCAACCGCGGCCAGGCGTACGCGAAGAACGTGGGCTGGCGTATCGACTATCAGATCGCGACGCCCGGCATCGCGCACAAGGCGAAGCGCACGTCGATCTTCAAGGACATCAAGTTCAGCGATCACGCGCCGCTGACCATCGACTACGACTACAAGATGAAGGGTTGAGCGCGCGCGGCGGCGCGCCCTGAGCCCGGCTCGCCCGGCTCAGGGGCCGGCCAGCTTGCGCCGCTGCGACACCGGGATGCCTTCGTAGTCGGGCAGCGAAGCGAGCGGCTTGCCGATCGCCTTCGCGTAGAGCGGCAACATGTCGGCGAGGCGCTTGGCGATGTCGGCGCGCCGCGCGGCCGAATACGGGTGCACGTAGATGAAGCCCTGGTCGCGATCCGCGCGCGTCGCGACCGCGAGCTTGTCCCAGAGCGTGAGGGCAGCGCGCGGGTCGAAGCCCGCGCGCGCGGCGATGTCGCTGCCGATCACGTCGGCCTCGGTTTCGTCGGCGCGGCCGTAGTGCATTTCCACGAGCTGCGAGCCGATGCCGAGCGGAAACACGCCGAGATCCGCGAGGCCGAAGAGTTGCGGCACGCTGCCCGACTCGATCTGCGCTTCCTCCTGCTCGCCCAGGCGCTCGCGCACGTGCTCACGCACCGCATGCGCGATCTCGTGGCCGAGCAGCATGCCGAATTCGTTGTCGTTGAGCTTCACGCGGTCGAGCATGCCGCCGTACACGACGATCTTGCCGCCCGGCAGGCAGTACATGCGAATATCGGTCGAGCGGACCACCGCGACCTCCCACTTCCAGCTCTTGACGCGATCGCTCCACTTCACCGCGTAAGGTGCGAGCCGATCGACGAATGCACGCACGCGCTGCACGTGCGGATCGCTTTCGGCGTAGAGGCGGTTCGAGTGCGCGGCGCCACGGACGATCTCGTTGAACTCGGCGGTGGCCTGCGCTTCGAGCATCGGCGAAGGAATCAGGTTGCGATAGACCGCGGCATTGCCGAAGCGCACCACGCGGCCGGTGGCCGGCGCGCTGGTGGCTACGTTGCCCGAGGTGGCGTTCGCGGGTACGCCGCTGCTCGCACCACCGGTCGCAGCACTGCTTGCGGCGCCG
>NZ_DATJWR010000184.1:0-33360 GCF_035501035.1 Paraburkholderia sp. | reverse complement strand
CAGCGCCTGCCGAAAGCGCACCAGGTTGGTCGGGTCGCACGGCAGACGCGGCTGGAAATACTCCTCGCCGCAGAAAAACTGGAAGTACACGTCCTGCGCCCAGCGCTCGCACACCGTTTCGTCACTCTCGTTGTAGGCGTGCTTCAGGTACAGCAGACCCACCATCAGCCGCATAGGCAGGCGCGGACGTCCAGCGGCACTGACGCCACCGGCAAATTCCAGCGAGTTCGAGCCAAACAGGTCAACCGCTTCGCCTACCCGTCCATCGCGTGAGCGTCGCTCAAACAGGGGAGCAAGCGTCGTTTCGATTGAAGCCCACGACATTTTCGTTGCCAACACGGCAAGCGGGTGACGCAGATCAATCATCGCGTCCAGACGGCTACGAAAGAAATCAGGCGTGCTCATTGGCGACCACTCCGAAACTCCCAGAATCTTGATCAGATCGATATTCGTTCTGGGAGTTCTTTTACCCTGCAACAAACTGCATCGCCAGGCCAGGCGGGACCTCACGAACTTCTGCAGGGCCGACTGATGATCTGCATGGCGGAGTGCAATCGGGGTTGGTGAGCGATTGTCGCATTCCGCACGCCTCGACTCAACATTATAGTAATAATGTCAAAATAACTGGCATCGCAGATAGGAATTCGACGTTTTACGTAATAATACTTTCGTAAATTGACGATTTCGACCCACCACAGCCGTGCAGAAATGGAAAACGCAGGAGGCGGCCACCGCATAACCAGTGGCCGCCTCCTGCGCAAATCCAGCTAAATCGAGGCGCCAAGCCTCACAGCGTCCGCAATGCCGAGCGCTTGAGCTTGCCGGTTTCCGTCCGCGGGAGGGCGTCGAGGAAGGCGATGAGGCGAGGGTACTTGTACGCGGCTACCGCGTTCTTCACGAAGTTCTGCAACTCGTTGACCATCGCTTCTCCCGCGCTGAAGCCGGGGCGCAAGACGACGAACGCCTTCACGACCTGGCCGCGCAGTTCGTCGGGCACGCCTGTCACGCCGCATTCGGCCACGGCCGGGTGCTGCATGAGCACCGTCTCGATCTCCGGCCCCGCGATGTTGTATCCCGATGAAACGATCATGTCGTCGGAGCGCGCCTGATAGAACACATAGCCATCGGCATCGATGGAAACGGCGTCGCCTGGCAGGTTCCAGCCGCCGCGCACGAAAGTGGTTTGCCGTTCGTCGGCAAGATAGCGGCAGCCGGTCGGGCCGCGCACGGCGAGGTTGCCGGTCACGCCGGGCGGTAAGGGCTGAAGGTTGTCGTCGAGTGCCTGTACGACATAGCCGGGTACTGCGCGCCCGATCGAACCCGGGCGCACGTCGCTACCGGCTGACGAAACGAAGATATGAATCAGCTCGGTGCCACCTATGCCGTCGATCATCTCGATGCCCGACGCTTCACGCCACAGGTCACGTGTGGTTTGCGGCAGGGCTTCGCCGGCGGAAACCGTCTTGTGCAGGCTGGAAAGATCGTATTGCGTGACGAGCGGCGCCATTTGCCGATAGAACGTGGGCGCGGTGAACACGATCGTTGCGCGAAAACGTTGGATGGTTTCGAGCAGCAGCGCCGGCGTGAGCTTTTCGATCAGCACCGTTGACGCGCCCACGCGCAGCGGAAAGCACAGCAGCCCGCCCAGCCCGAACGTGAACGCTAGCGGCGGCGTGCCGCAGAAGATGTCATCGGCCGTGGGCTTCAGGATGTAGCGCGGGAACAGGTCGCACATCGCCATCACGTCGCGATGGAAGTGCATGCAACCCTTCGGCGTGCCCGTCGTGCCGCTCGTGAAGGCGATGACGCAAACGTCGTCGCTGGCCGTATCGCATGCGGTAAATTCAGCGGATTTCGCGGCCGCGAGGCTTTCGAGCGTGCCCGAGGAGACGTCGCCCGGTGCCTCGTCATGGAAATAGCGAACCTGCTCCAGGCGCTCGCAGAAGAACTCGCCGGCGGGATCCATGCATCGCTCGATCTCATCGGCGAGGCGCAAGTCGCACAACGCCGCGCGAATTTGCGCTTTGTCCACGATCTGCTTGAGCTCCTTCGCGCGCAGGAGCGGCATGGTGGGAATCACCACGAGCCCCGCCTTGAGAGAAGCGAGAAACGCCACGGCCATCTGCAACGTGTTGGGCCCGCGCAGCAGCACGCGGTTGCCGGGTTGCAACCCCATGTCTTCCACGAGCACATGGGCGGCGCGATTGACGAGCGCGAGCAGTTCGGCGTACGTCGTCGCGTGCGGCTTCCCGTTGATCTCGGACCAGACGGCCGGGCGATCGCCACGCCCGGCCTCTACCGCGCGGTCCAGCAACTCGACCGCGCAGTTCATGCGTGCGGGATAGGCAACGTCGGGGTTGTCGAGCAGCATGACGGGCCACTGCGCCTCGGGCGGCAGGTGATCGCGTGCGAAGGTATCGACATGGGCGGTGGGTTGCATGGCGTCTCCAGCTGTCTGAGTGATCAGATCGTTTTGTTGCGTGGGCGGCGCGCGCGGGCGGATCAGGCGCGCGTGAGGCGTGCGTCGTCGGGTATCACGGCTGTCGCTTCGATTTCCACCTTCGCCTCGTCTTCCATGAGCGCAACCACCTGCACCGCGCTCATGGCGATGTCGTAGTCGCCGATCAGCTCGCGAAACGCCGCGCCGATTTCCTTCAGCGATGCCAGGTACTCCTTCTTGTCGGTGACATACCATGTCATGCGCACGATATGCTCGGGCTTGCCGCCCGCGGCGTCGAGCACGGCGACGATATTGCGCAGCGCCTGCACGGCCTGGGCGCCGAATTCGCGGCTCGTGAAGCGCGCGTTCTCGTCCCAGCCGATCTGGCCGGCGACAAAGACCTGGGTGCCCGTGGCGGCGACGCCATTGGCATAGCCGCGCGGCTTGACCCAGCCTGCGGGAAGAAGGGCTTTTTTCATGTTTCGTCCAATTCCGTAGTGGAGCATCGCGAAGCACTCGCTTACGCGGCGTTGTATTCCTTGAGCAGATCGCGCCCGACGATGAGCTGTTGCACTTCCGTTGCGCCTTCGTAGATGCGCAGCGAGCGAATCTCGCGATAGAGCGACTCGACGACATTGCCGCTTTGCACGCCCATGCCGCCCCAAAGCTGCACGGCCGCATCGATCACCTGCTGCGCGCCTTCGCTTGCGTGCCACTTCGCCATGGCCGCTTCGCGCGTCACGCTCTCGCCCTGGTCGCGCAGCCAGGCCGCGCGGTAGACGAGCAGGGCGCTGCTGTCGATGGTTAGCGCCATCTGTGCGAGCTTTGCCTGGGTCAACTGAAAATCGCCGAGTGTCTGGCCGAACATCTTGCGCGAGGCGGCGCGGGCGAGCCCTTCGGCCATCGCGCGGCGCGCGAATCCGAGGGAGGCCGCGGCCACCGAGGTGCGGAAGATGTCGAGCGTGCGCATGGCGATCTTGAAGCCTTCGCCGGCGACGCCGAGCATCTGGCTGCGCTTCACGCGCGCGCCGGTGAACCGCAGGCGCGCGAGCGGGTGCGGCGCGATCACGTCGATGCGCTCCGCGATTTCGAGCCCCGGCGTGTCGGCGTCGACGACGAACGCGCTGATGCCACGTGAGCCCGGCGCCTCGCCCGTGCGTGCGAACACCACGTAGAAGTCGGCGATGCCGCCGTTCGAGATCCACGTTTTCTCGCCGTCGAGCACGTAGTCGTCGCCCTCGGCGCGCGCGGCCAGCGCCATCGCGGCCACGTCGGAGCCCGCTTGCGGCTCCGATAGCGCAAACGCGGCAATTGCCTCGCCGCACGCCACGCGCGGCAGGTAGCGCGACTTCTGCGCGTCGCTGCCTGCCAGTGAGATCGCGCCCGAGCCGAGACCCTGCATCGCGAGCGCGAAGTCGGCGAGACCGGAGTGCTTCGCCAGCGTTTCGCGCAACAGGCAGACGGCGCGCGCGTCGATCGTGTCGCCATGGCCGCCGTACGCGGTGCCGCCCACGCCGTAGCGCAGCCAGCCGGCCTCGCCCAGCTTGCGCACGAGCGCGCGGCAGGTTGCGTCGACGTCGTCGTGCGGCACGTGCGCGAGGTGCTCGCGCGCCCAGGCTTCGACGTCAGCGGCGAGCGCGCGGTGACGCGGCTCGAAGAAAGGCCACGCGAGCGCGTCGTGCAAGTTGTTGGGTGCTGCAGCGTTCAATTCAGTCTCCCTTGAATACCGGACGCGTCTTCGCCGCGAACGCCTCATAGGCGCGGCCAAAATCGCGCGTGGCCATGCAGATCGCCTGTGCCTGTGCTTCGGACTCGATGGCCTCGTCAATGCTCATGGTCCATTCCTGATGGAGCATCGTCTTGGTGATGCCATGCGCGAAAGTCGGGCCGGCCGCGAGATCGGCTGCGAGCTTCTGCGCGTCGGCGAGCAGCGTTTCGGGGTCGCACAAGCGGTTGTAGAAGCCCCATGCGTGGCCTTCTTCGCCGCTCGCGGAGCGGCCCGTATAGAGCAGTTCGGCGGCACGGCCCTGACCGATGATGCGCGGCAGGATCGCGCATGCACCCATGTCGCAACCCGCGAGCCCCACGCGCGTGAAGAGGAACGCGAGCTTGCTGCGCGCCGTGGCATAGCGCATGTCGGAAGCCATGGCGAGAATCGCGCCTGCGCCGGCGCATACGCCATCCACGGCCGCGATGATCGGCTGCGGGCAGTGGCGCATGGCTTTCACGAGATCGCCGGTCATGCGCGTGAACATCAACAGCTCGGGCATCGGCAGGTCGATGAGCGGCGCGATAATGTCGTGCACGTCGCCGCCCGAGCAGAAGTTTTCTCCCGCGCCATGCAGCACGACGGTCTTCACGTCCGTGGCGTAGGCGAGTTGGCGAAAGAGGTCGCGTAGTTCTGCGTACGATTCGAATGTGAGAGGGTTCTTGCGCTCGGGCCGGTTGAGCGTGATGGTCGCGACGCGGTCTTCCACCGACCAGCCGAAATGTTGCGCCCGATAGCCGGTGAGCGTCACCCGGTTGCCCGCGAAGAGCGCTTCGGCGCTGGAACGTGTCGTCAAGATATGTCTCCGAGAGATTCGCGCTGCGCGGGGTTCAGCCTTCGAGGCCATTGCGCAGATGTTGTTTGAGTTCGCCGAGGCGCTCGTGCATCTTCGACTTCTCGTCGAGCGAGAGGCCGCCGAACAGCTCCACGACCCATTGCTCGTGCGCGGCCGCCATGCGGTCGAAGAGGGCGCGGCCCTCGGGCGTGAGTCGCACCACGAAGGCGCGCCGGTCGTCGGGAGCCACGTCGCGCACGACGAGGCCTTCCTTTTCGAGCTGATCGGTAATGCCCGTGACGTTGCCGCCCGTCACCATCAGGCGGCGCGAGAGCTCGGTCATGCGCAGGCCTTCGGGGTGGCGCTCGAGCTGCGCCATCAGGTCGAAGCGCGGCAGAGTCGTGTCGAACTCCGCGCGCAGGCGGCGGCGCAACTCGGCCTGCACGAGGTTCGTCGTGGTGAGCAGGCGCAGCCACAGGCGCAGGCCCATGTGGCTATCGGCGCCCGTGCTCATCTCCATGTCGACGACGTTCTCGGCAGGCTTCTCGACGCCCTTGCGCGGGACTTTCGCGCCTGTCTTCGCGGCGGTGGGCTTGCGCGTGGATGCGGGCGATGTCATGTGATTTCTCCACCGGAAACGGATATGGACTGCCCGGTGATCGCGGACGATCCGGGCGCGCAGAGCCAAAGCACCGCGTTGGCGACTTCCGCTGGCGTGACGAAACGCTGCTGCGGGTTGTGGCGCACGAGGATGCTGCGTGCCTCGGCTTCGCTGCGCGAAGTCTTGCGCGTGATCTGCTCGAGCGACGCCTGCAGCAGTTCCGTTTCCGTATAGCCGGGACATACGGCGTTCACGGTCACGCCCTGCGTGGCGACTTCGAGTGCGAGCGCGCGCGTCATGCCGATTACGCCGTGTTTCGAGGCGCAATACGCGGCCACATACGGATAGCCGACCTGGCCCGCCGTACTCGCGACATTGACGATGCGCCCGGCCTTGCGCGCGAGCATCGCGGGCAGCACCGCGCGCGTGCAGAGAAACGCGCCCGTGAGATTCACGTCGAGCATGCGCTTCCACAGCGCGAGGTCGGTTTGCGTGAACGGTGAGGCCTGCGCCTGGCCCGCGTTGTTCACGAGGATGTCGACGGCGCCGGATGCTTCCGCGGCACGCCCGAAAGCGGCGCTCACGGCGTCCTCATCGGTAATGTCGACGCTAACGCAAGCGACGTTCTCGCCGCCGCCGAGCGCCACGCGTTGAGCGTCGAGGCGCGCGGCGTCGCGGCCCATCAGCGTGACGCGCGCGCCGGCCTGCAGGAGTGCTGCGGCCGCTGCCGCGCCGATGCCGCTACCACCGCCTGTGACGACGGCATGGCGATCGTTGAGGATTGCCTGGTTCATACTCACGCTCATACGGTTCCTTCGGCACGTTGCGCGCGCTCGAGCGGCGAGAGACCTGCCGCCGCGGCGGCTGCCGCGCGTTCGCGCTCGATGTTGCGTTCGAGTTGCGTCTTGGCGGCCGTGTACTGATTCGGCCATTTGATGTCGAGGTAGCCGATGCGCGCGGCTTCGGTGAGCGTCCACGACGGGTTGGCCAGGTGCGGCCGCGCCACGGCGCACAGGTCGGCGCGCCCGGCCGCGATGATGCCGTTCACGTGGTCCGCTTCAGAAATCGCGCCTACGGCGATCGTCGCAATGCCCGCCTCGTTGCGCACGCGATCGGCGAACGGCGTCTGGAACATGCGGCCATAGACGGGTTTCTCCGCCTTGCTCACCTGCCCCGAGGAGACATCGATCATGTCCGCGCCTGCCGCCTTGAAGGCGCGCGCGATTTCGATGGCGTCGTCCGGCGTGTTGCCGCCTTCGACCCAGTCATGCGCCGAGATACGCACCGAAATCGGCTTGTCCTGCGGCCACACGGCGCGCATCGCGTTGAAGACCTGCAGCGGATAACGCAGGCGGTTTTCGAGCGAGCCGCCATATTCGTCGGTGCGCTGGTTCGTGAGCGGCGAGAGGAAGCTCGAAAGCAGATAGCCGTGCGCGCAGTGCAGTTCGAGCCAGTCGAAGCCCGCTTGGGCTGCCATTTGCGTGGAGCGCACGAATTGCGCCTCGATTTCGCGCAGTTCCTCGACGCTCGCCTCGCGCGACCATTGGCTCACGCCGGGCAGATACTGCTGCGGCGAAGCGGAGAGGAGCGGCCAGTTGCCGTCGTCGAGCGGCTGGTCGATGCCTTCCCACGCCACGCGCGTCGAGCCCTTTGCGCCGGAATGGCCGAGCTGCATGCCGATCTTCGCGTCTGACTGTCCGTGCACGAAGTCGACGATGCGCTTCCATGCCTGTAGATGCTCGGGCGCATACATTCCGGGGCAGGCGGGCGTGATGCGAGCCTCGGGCGAGACACACGTCATTTCGGTCATGACCAGCGCGGCGCCGCCCATGGCGCGCGCGCCGAGGTGCATGAGGTGGTAGTCGCCTGCCACGCCGTCATGCGCTGAGTACTGTGCCATCGGCGAAACCACGACGCGATTCTTGAGCGTGACGCCGCGCACCGTATACGGCGTGAACATGGGCGGCACCGCGCGCGTGCCGGCACCTGCACGCTGGGCGAGCCACGATTCGAAGCCGGACAGGTAGGCGGCGTCGCGTTCGCGCAGGTTTTCATGCGAGATGCGCTGCGAGCGCGTGAGCAGCGAGTATGCGAACTGCTCCGGCTCGAACTGCGTGTAGCGATCGACGTGCTCGAACCACTCCGTGGAGTTGCGCGCGGCGTTCTGGATGCGCAGCACGTCCACGCTGCGCACGTTCGTATAGTGCGTGAGCGCCGCGCGCAGATCGCCGGGGTGCGCCTCCATGCTGTTGGCGAGCTCGATGGCGTCTTCGAGCGCGAGCTTCGTGCCCGAGCCGATCGAGAAGTGCGCGGTGTGCGCGGCGTCGCCCATCAGCACGACCGGTGTCGTCTTGCCGTCGGCGGCGGTTTTCCAGTGCACCCATTCACGATTGACCACGCGCGGGAAGCGGATCCATTGCGCCGAGCCGCGCAGATGCGACGCGTTCGAGCGCAGCGCGTGGCCGTCGAGATAGCGTGCGAACAGCTTTTCGCAGAACGCGATGCTGTCTTCCTTGCTCATGGTGTCGAGGCCGGCCGCACGCCATACGTGGTCGGGGGTCTCGACGATGAACGTGGAGGTATTCTCGTCGAAGCGGTAGGCGTGCGCCTGGAACCAGCCCCATTCGGTTTCTTCGAACGCGAACGTGAATGCATCGAAAAGCTTCGACGTGCCGAGCCACACGAAGCGGCAGTCGCGCAGATCGATATCGGGCTGATACGTGGCCGCGTATTTTTGGCGCGTGGCGCTGTTCAGGCCGTCGCTCGCGATGATGAGGTCGGCGTTGGTTATGTCGTCGTCGGTGATTTGCGACTCGAACACGAGCTTCACGCCGAGCGCTTCGCAGCGCGCCTGCAGGATGTTCAGCAGCCGCTTGCGGCCAATGCCGCAGAACCCGTGGCCCGACGAGCGGACCGAGTGACCGCGGAAGTGAATCTCGATGTCGTCCCAGTGATTGAACGCGTCGAGAATTTCCGCCGCGCTCTCCGGATCGGCCGCGCGCAGGTTGCCCAGCGTCTGGTCCGAGAACACCACGCCCCACCCGAACGTGTCGTAGGGACGATTCCGTTCGATCACGGTGATCTCGTAGTCGGGGTGACGGCGCTTCATCAAGAGGCCGAAATAGAGGCCTGCGGGGCCGCCACCGATGCAAACAATGCGCATGCTCGCTCCTTCGTTCTGTCTTTCGTTCTGATTGCATGCCAGAGTAGGGCTACTTACTTTAGGTGTCAAGTAATTTGTCGAGGGGGCGGGATGACCCTGGGACCGACGACGAAACTCAGGAGAATTTGCGGAACCCTTGGCGCGCTACGGCGTCAACCCGCCATGGCGGGCGTGGCGGGAGCGCGAAGGCTTACACGCGCCTTTCCGCCCAGCCGGGAGCACGGGCGGTTCCGATTCGACCAATGTGGCACCACAAACGGGCGGCCGCCACGCCAACGTGCATGGCGCGCACTGTTTGGGCGTGTGTGGGGCGCAGCAAGGTTGGGTAGGCACCCGTGAAATGCTTGCCATGGATTACGCAGCCACATTTCGCGTCACCCTGGCATTAAAGTCGCATGGTGCGGCCGCGCTCGGGCGCGGCCTTTTACGGAACCCTTTCGCGCAGCGCGTCGGCGGTTACAAATCAATCAGGCATCCTTACAAAAAGATCAATGGAGACGTCAGCTTCATCGCATACAGGCCGTATATCCCTTCAATCGTAATGTCCGGCACGAACGGGAGTTGTCATTGATGAGTCAGACAGCGAAGCGGTCGATCGAAATCGACTTTTTCCGCGGTTTCGCGTTGATCTCCATAGCACTCGATCACATTCCGTCGAGCGTGCTCTCGCATGCCATGCTGCATAACTTCGCCTTCTGCGACTCCGCAGAGGTTTTCGTGTTCGTGAGCGGCTATGTGTGCGCGGCCAGCTGGCTTGCCATCGCCGCGCGCAAGGGGGAGGGAGCGGCCAACCGGCGCTTTTGGCGCCGTGGACGCGAAATCTACGCCGCGTATCTCTTCACCGCGGCGCTGATGCTGCTTTCGGGCGCCGCCGCGGTGATGCTGCGCGTCGATTCTCCGCTCGTTGCGGAGTCGGGTTTTCTGCGCTTCGCCGCGCATCCGTTCACGATGCTGACCAACATCGCCGTCTTCCGCGATCAGCCCTATCTGGCGGGCGTGCTGCCGATGTACATCGTGCTCGTGGTCGCATTGCCGTTCGTGATGCCGCTCGCGCGTCGCTCACCCGATTTCGTGCTGGTCGGCAGCTTCGCGTTGTGGTTCGCCGGCTGCTGGCTCGCGGGCTACCTGCCCACCGCCGAGGGCGCCATTTGGCCCTTCAACCCTTTCGCGTGGCAGGCCATGTTCATGTTGGGCCTCCTATGCCGTCTTTACCCCGTGTCGCATGCGTTCCAGACCTCGCGCACAGGGCGAACATTGACGGCGTTCGCTCTGATGCTCGCCGCGATGTTTGCGTTCATCCAGCTGTTCGCCAATCTCGACCCGCAGCCCGGCTACATGAAGCAGAATCTCGCGAGCGTGCGCATCGTGAGTTTTGCCGCCGTTGCCTGGCTCGCGGCGCAGGCGGTGCGCAAAGGCTGGATCGCCTGGCTTGCGCAACGGCTGCCCGCCGTCGTCACGGTGGGTCAGCAGGGTCTCGTGTGCTTCGTGGGCGGCGCGGTGGTGTCCAACGCAATCGATACGCTGCTGCGCGTACCGCATACAACGGCCATGGTGCCGGCAAGACTTGCGGGCGATCTGTTGGCGATCGGTGCGTTGCTCGTGCTCGCCAGTGGCGCGCGGCGCCTGAAGTCGGTGCGGCTGCGCTTCGCGCTTACATGAGCTGCGTTGCCGAATCCCCCAAGGTGAGTATTTGCGGGAGCTGATTTGCTGCGGGCCACCAAGAGTGGCCCGCAGCACGACAAAAACGCGGGATTTCGACAGGCGGCGCGAGTCACTAGTATCGGCCGAGGTGAGACTTTGCGGGAGCCGCGTGGTCTCGCTGTAAATGGCAAGCCTGCTCAGGCGCCAGCGAGTTCACGCACGTCCGCCGTGGGCGCCGATCCGAACGCTTCGCTCAGTGCATAGTCGATCAATTGCTGCGCGGCCGTTTGCGGTGTGGAAAGCAGGCCGTTCTGTTTCAGTTGCTCGAACCGTTCGCGCATCGGGAACTGCTCGGCGCTAGTCGCGCGTATCGCTTCCTGCATACCCGTATCGATCACGCCCGGCGCGAGGCTGCAGATGCACACGCCGGCCGGCGCGTCGAGCGCGACTGCGCGCGCATGATGATCGAGCGCGGCCTTGGTCGCGCAATACACGCTCCAGCCCGGATACGCATTACGCGCCGCGCCGCTCGAAACATGGACGATACGGCGCGAAGCATTCGCGCTCGGGGCGGGCGTGGCGGCGAGCGCATTCGCGAGCATCAACGGGGCCGCCACGTTGAGCGTCACCGCGCGCGCAATCGCGCCCGCATCCTGCTCGCCCAGGGGCGCAATGGGCTCGACGGTGCCCGCGTTGTTGAAGAGCACCACACATTCGGCGCCGCTCGCGAACGCGCTCAACGTGCCGTCGGCCAGCCAGCGCTCGAGTGCGGCGGGATCGGCGAGATCCACTACGGCTTGCGTAAGCCGCGCCGCGTGACGCGATGCGAGTTCGGCATGCGTGCCGCGGCCGAGCCCGAGCACGTCTATGCCCCTTTGCAGCAGCAATTCGGCGAGTGCCTCGCCCAGCCCGCGCGTATGGCCGGTGACAATGGCACGAATGGCGGAGCGGGGGGCAGATGTCGAGGTCGTCATGATGGCGTGATGAAAGAAAGGGAAAATCCTTGCGCGCGCAAGGCGTTATCGGATGAATCGATCGGCTCTTCGCCGCGGCGCCCCATAGCTTCGTGACATGGCGCGCCGCGCGCTGGGGGACTCAAAAAACGGCAGTGTGACGTCACTCGCCGGTTAGGTCGGCCGCGATTCGGTATCATAGCGTCCGATCCCATATGGAAGAGAGCTGGACGTGAAAGCCGCATCGCAACAACGCCGTACCCTGAGCTTCAAGGATGGTCTTCTGGAAATCAAGAAGAGCATGGGGATGGGCGCGGGTCAGCCGCCCGAAGAACAGGCGCAAAAGACGCAGGGCAAGCCCGCACAAAAGGGCGCGAAGACGCATGGCACCCCGCACGCCCAGAAGGGCCCGCGTGCTCCCAGAGAGGGCGCGGCGGCAGCGGGCGCGGGCGAAGCGCGCTCGCGTTCACGCCAGGGCCGGCCGCAGGGCGCGAGGCCGCAGCAGCAAACGGAACAATCGGGAAAATCGGACCCGGCGCAACGAGCGCAGCAACAACGGCGCCAGCAAGGGCCGAAGCCGGCTCGCGGGCCGGAGGCTGCCGAGCGGCCCGCGCAGCAGCGCCGCCGTCCGGCGCGGCCCCAGCAGCCGGCGGCGAACCTTAGCGAGGCCGAAAAGGCGCGCATCGAGCGCAACCGCCAGCTCAACACGGTCTGGAACGTGTTCGCGAAGCACTATCCCGCGTTCCGCGACCGTTTGCCGCTCAAGATCGGCGTGGCCGAGGATCTCGTCGCGCGTCATCCCGAGTACGACCGCACGCTGATCGTCGCCGTGCTCAAGCGTCATGTGAATCATCCGCGCTATCACGAACGTGTCGCCGCGGGCGGCTCGCGCTACGAACTCGATGGCACTGCCTCGGAAGGTCCGGGCATCGAGCCGTCGCACATCGGCCGCGCGAACGCAGCGCTTGCGCGCCAGAAGGCGAAGGCCGAGGCGCAGGCCAAGGCACGCGAGGAAGGCAAGGCTCAGCCCGAGGCACCGACTCAAGCAGCCGAGGCACCGCCTCAAGCAGCCGAAGCCACGGCTCATCAAGCAGCGGAGCAGGCCGAGCCGCAGCTCCCGCAGCCGCAGGCGCCGGCGCAATCCGCCGAGGCAGACGCAGGGGTACAGCAACCGGAAAACGGCGAGACGCCCGTCACCGGTGCCTGAACGGGGGGCAGTGGCGCGGGGCGTTCCTGCGCCGCGCCACGCGTTGCTTTTCTCCCGGCTCCACGCCACGCCGAAAATTTTCGTGCGCAAACGCACTCTCGCGGCATAGCCGCGCGCGGGCGTTTTGCAGGTCCGCCTTGTCTCGCCGCATGATCCGAGGCACAACGGCGGCGTACGGGCGCTGCCGGTCGATGTGCGTGCAACCTTTGGTGAAAACTACCGCGAGCAAGCCCAGATTGCGCTTTGCCTGTCGCTGCGCTCGGCCTCGAAGATGCGTCGTACATCACGGTCGATGCTGGTGAGGCCTTCACCGCGCGAGACTCAGCTCGAGCACACTTTTGTCTATCCGCCGATCCGGCATCAGGCAAACTGGGCGCACGAGCCCGAAACACGGATATATCGGGCGGCGCATCCATCCAAAAATAATAAGGATGCCTACATAAACAGACCGCTTTACGCTGCAGGTTGCATAGGCGTTTCTAGCGGGCGCTGGCCGAGGCGGCGTTTTGCACGGCAGCCTGTGCAGAGGGCGCCGATGCCGGCGCGGATGCCGCGACCGCAGCCGCGGCTGCGGCAAAAGCCGAAGCCGCCGAAGCCGCGACATCCGGGCTCGCCGGCGCATCGCTCGCGGCCGGCGCACTCGCGGTGTCGATCACGCGGCTGAATTCCACGGCGCGCATGCGGATCTTTTCCGCATAGGCCTTCGAGCCGCCATAGTTCTTCATTGCGGCATTGAGGTCGCCGCCGGCGGCCCGCTGGTAGCCATAGAGGATCGACGAACCAATGTCGATATTGACTTCGGGATCGGTGAGATCCTTGTCGCGCAGGATATTCCGATGCGCCGACGGCACGACCTGCATGAGCCCGGTTGCGCCATTTGCGCCGTGCGCTTTCTCGCGAAAGCGCGATTCGATCGAGATGATGGCGAGCAGCACCGCGGGCGGCAGCGAGTACTTCTCGGCGGCGCCCGTGACGGCTTGCGAGATTTGCGCCGCCTTCTCTTTCGCCAGGCCGAACTTTTGCGTGAGATAGCCGGAAACGGCGGTCGCAGCCGAAGTATTGACGGTGTCGCTAGCGGGCGTGCTCGCCTGCGGCACCTGCGCGGCCGCGGTTTGCACGAGGCCCGGCAACAGGGCGAGCAGGCAGAATAACTGCCTCATGGCCGGTGCTTGGGGAGAGAAAATGGAAGGCGCAAGTATAACCGGCCTCGCATGGCGAGGCCGGTTGACGTGTCATCTGGTTTTCACATCCGTGATTGACGTCAGGGTTGCGGCTCAAACCTTCTGCACCGAAGCCTTCCAGATCTCGTCGATGCTTGCGGCGAGCGCCGCATCGAACTCGGCATCGCTCATTGCCTTCGTGAGGTCGTTGATGAGCGCACGCGAGAAGCTCGCAATCATGCCGTGGTTTTTGGCGAGGCGCTCGCAGGCGTCGCTGCGCGAATAGCCGCCGGAGAGCGCCACCACGCGCACTACGCGCGGATGCTCGATGAGCGGCAGATAGAAGTCGGGCGTATCGGGAATCGTCAGCTTGATCATGACGTTCTGCGATGCGGGCAGCGCGTCGAGTCCCTTGAGCAGTTCGTCGCGCAACAGCGCCTCGGCTTTGGCCTTGTCGGGGGCCTTGATCGAAACTTCGGGCTCGAGGATCGGCACGAGTCCGTGGGCGGCGATCTGCGCGCCCAGCGCGAACTGCTGCGCGGCGACCGTGGCAATGCCCGAAGGCGACGCGTGCTCGACCACCGAGCGCATCTTGGTGCCGAAGATGCCGGCCTTCGCCGCGCGTGCGAGCAGGGCGTCGAGGCCGGAAATCGGCTTCATGAGGCGCACGCCGTCGGCCTCGGCTTCCAGACCCTTGTCGACCTTGAGGAACGGCACGACACCGCGGTCATGCCAGAGGAACGCCGGCACGGGCTTGCCGCCGGCCTCGCCGTCCATCGTCGCTTCGAAGAGAATCGCGCCAATCACCTTCTCGCCCGTGAACGCCGGTGCGCTGATGATGCGCACGCGCATTTCGTGGATCAGGCGGAACATTTCGGCGTCGCCGCTGTAGGCGCTTTCGGGGATACCGTACTGGCGCAGCGCACCCGGCGTCGAACCGCCGCTCTGGTCCAGAGCCGCGATGAAGCCCGGTTTGTCGCGCATCTGCGCAAGCATTTGCTCGTTTGCCATCGTCATTCCTCCCGCATTGGGGCGCCCTCGCGGGCTTGGTTGCTCGGATCCGGCCGTAGGCTGCTCCGACGAGTGTACTTGCGCCGCAGCGCCGCGTCTTGACCATTGTGTGGGCATGGCCGCGCTGCGGAGCTGAAGAGGGGAAATGGCAACTCGCAGCAATTGCGATGCCAAGGCAGGGTACGCGGAACATGAATGCGCGCAAGCGCTGCTCGCGAAAGCCGCGCTCGCGCGTCATGGACCGCGTTCAGACGGAGGATGAAATCGTGCAGCCGGACGGTTGCATACGGGCCCGCGTGAATGTCGCCTCCGGCTACGCGAGCGCGTTGCCGTCACACGATCACTTGCGCCTGCGCCGTCCGATCGCTCGCCAGCAGCGCCGAGAGCTTGCGCAGCGCGGCCTGCAACTGTCCGCGCTCGCCGGTGGCGCCCAGCGAAATACGGATTGCATTGGCGGTTTCCGGACCTTGCTGGAACGCCGTGGAGGGCGCCACGGCCAGCCCCTCGGTGCTCGCGGCGACGGCCAGTTCGCGGGCCTGCCAGTAGCGCGGCAGCGCATACCAGAGGTGAATGCCCGCGCCCGCAGACGATCCGAGCGTCTGCGCCGCGATGCGCTGGCGCTCGCGGGCCTCGGTCTTCACGCCCGCGAAGATCTGCTCGGCCACGCCTTCCTCGATCCACTGCGTCGCGAGCGCGTTGGTGAGCGGCGCGGCCATCAGCGAGAACGCGCGCAGCGCGGCGAGAAGCTGACCATGTGCCTCGGTGTCGGGCAGGGCGAGGTAGGCCGTGCGAAGACCGGGGGAGAGTGTCTTCGAGAGTGTCGCGAGATAGCACACCTGCGCGGGCGCGAGGCGCGCAAGGGGCGGCGGCGCATCGGGTGCGAAGCGCCAGTAGGGATCGTCCTCGACGATACGCGCGCCGCAGCGCTCGGCCACGCGCAGGATTTCGAGGCGCCGCGCCTCGGGCATCGTCGCCGTGGTCGGGTTCTGCAGCGTCGGGTTCAGGTAGATGAGCCGCGCCTCGTGCTTGCGACAGGCCGCTTCGAGTGCGTCGGGGCGCATGCCCTGGACGTCGACGGCGACGGGCTCGATGCGGCGGCCAAGTTGCACCGCCGCGTGCAGCAGGCCGGGGTAGAGCAGCGGCTCGGCGAGGACCGCTTCGCCGGGCCGCGTGAAGGCGAGGATCAGCGCGGCGAGCGCCGCCTGCGCGCCGGGACACACCGCCACACGCGCGGGTGCGACGGGACCGAGCGCGGGGTGCAGCCACTTCGCACCCGCTTCGCAGTCGGCGCGGCCGCCGCCGCCCACGTGATAGGTCATGAGTAGATCGGCGTCGCTGCGCAGCAAAACGCGCGAGATGCCTTCGCGCAGCAGGGCGTCCATTTCGAGCCCGACGGGCGGCGGCGGAATGTTCATGCTGAGGTCCACGCGCTGCAGCAGCTCGGCGCGCGGCGCGGCAATGAAGGTGCCGAGCGGCCCGCGCGCCTCGATCAGGCCGCGACGCCTCGCCTCGTTGAAGCCGCGCGTCACGGTGGTCAGATCGACCGCGAGCAGCGCGGCGAGGGTGCGCTGCGCGGGTACACGCTCGCCGGGGCGCAGCGTGCCGCCGGCCACTGCTTCCTCGATGAAATCGGCGAGCCGCAAGTAGCGGGGGCCGTTGCCGGCTTGCATCGCCGCGGCCCACACGTTGGTTTCGTCGGCGCTTCCGGATGGCTGATCGTGTGTCATTCTGTCGCGGATGTATGTGTCATGTCTTACTCTAGCATGCGTGCATGAAACGCGTAAATCCATACATATTGTCTATGTATGGCTTATGAAACGGCCCTCTGGGGCCGTTCGTGAGACAGCAGGGTGAGCACGTATGGATGGGTTTGCGCGATCGTCAACCTTGGAACCAGACATGCGCAACCCAGACCCAAGCACCGGGCAGGCCGCCACAGCCGGCCCGCCATCCTCCGCCCTGACCTCACCAACCTCTCCACCGCGCTTAATCGCCACCTTTCTGCGCCGCGCGGCCATTGCCGCGGCAGCCGGTCCGCTCGCACTGCTCGGCGGCTGCAATATGGTGCTGTTCACCCCGAAGGGCGACATCGGCGTGCAGGAAAAGAACCTGATCCTGATTTCGCTCGGCCTGATGCTGCTCGTCGTGATTCCCGTGATCGTGCTCACGCTGTGGTTCGCGTGGCGCTACCGCGCCTCGAACACGAGCGCGACCTACGCGCCGCGCTGGTCGCATTCCACGGCCATCGAAGTGGTGGTGTGGTCGATTCCCTGCGTGATCGTGCTGACGCTCGGGGTGCTGATCTGGCGCTCGACGCAGTCGCTCGACCCCTACCGCCCGATCGAGTCGCAAGTGAAGCCGATTCGCGTGGACGTGGTCGCGCTGAACTGGAAGTGGCTATTCATCTACCCCGACTACGGCGTGGCCTCGGTGAACCAGCTTGCGATTCCCGTGGATACGCCGGTGGAGTTCAACATCACGGCCGAGTCGCTGATGAACTCGTTCTTCATCCCGCAACTGGGCAGCCAGGTCTACGCGATGCCGGCCATGCAGACGAAGCTGCATCTGGTTGCGAACGAGCCGGGCGTGTATGCGGGGCGCTCGGCGGCCTTCAGCGGCCCCGGCTTCTCCGACATGCACTTCGATACCCTCGCCACGAACCGCGCCGACTTCGATGCCTGGATCGCGCGCGCAAAGGCTTCGCCCGCGATGCTGAGCCGCGCGGCCTACGAGCAGCTTGCGCAACCCGGCGAAAAAGCGCCGGTGACGTTGTATTCGAACGTCGCGCCGGGTCTATTCGAAGGCGTCGTCGGCAAGTACATGCGCGACGTGCACGGCAACCCGATTTGCGGCACGGTTGCCGGCGTGAGCACTCCGGCGCTCACGCTCAACCATCGCGCCATCCTCGCAGCGGAGTAAGCACACCATGTTTGGAAAACTCACACTCGATGCCGTTCCCTGGCACGAGCCGATCATCATGGGCACGGGCGCCGTCGTGGCGCTGGGTGCCATTGCCTTGCTGGCCGCGGTCACGATTGCGGGGAAGTGGGGTTACCTGTGGCGCGAGTGGATCACGTCCGTCGATCACAAGCGCATCGGCGTCATGTACATCATTCTCGCGATCGTCATGCTGCTGCGCGGCTTCGCCGACGCGATCATGATGCGCGCGCAACAGGCCATCGCGAACAACGACGCGGCGGGCTATCTGCCGCCGCATCACTACGATCAGATCTTCACGGCGCACGGCGTCATCATGATCTTCTTCGTGGCCACGCCGCTCATTCTCGGACTCATGAACGTGGTCGTGCCGCTGCAGCTAGGCGCGCGCGACGTGGCCTATCCGTTCGTCAACTCGCTGAGTTACTGGCTTTCGGTGGTCGGCGCATTGCTCGTAATGGTCTCGATGTTCGTGGGCGATTTCGCGGCCACGGGCTGGGTGGCGTATCCGCCGCTCTCGGAGCTAGGCTACAGTCCGACAGTTGGTGTGGACTACTATATATGGTCGCTGCAGCTGTCCGGGCTTGGCACCACGCTCTCGGGCATCAACTTCATTGTGACGATCCTGCGCATGCGTGCGCCGGGCATGGACCTCATGAAGATGCCGGTGTTCGTGTGGACGGCCTTCATCACCAACATACTGATCGTCGCGGTGTTTCCGGTGCTCACGGGCACGCTCGCGCTGCTCACGATGGACCGCTACCTCGACATGCACTTCTTCACGAACGAGCTGGGCGGCAACGCGATGATGTACATCAACCTCATCTGGGTATGGGGCCACCCGGAGGTGTACATCCTGATCTTGCCCGCGTTCGGTGCGTATTCGGAAATCATCGCCACGTTCTCGGGCAAGCCGCTGTTCGGCTACAAGTCGATGGTCTACGCCACCGCGTCGATCGGCATTCTCTCGTTCTTCGTGTGGCTGCATCACTTCTTCACGATGGGCTCGGGCGCGAACGTCAACGCCTTCTTCGGCATCATGACCACGATCATTTCGATCCCGACCGGCGTGAAGCTCTTCAACTGGCTCTTCACGATGTATCGCGGGCGCATCCGCTATCACAGCGCCACGCTCTGGACCATCGGCTTCATGGTGACGTTCGCGGTGGGCGGCATGACCGGCGTGCTGCTGGCCGTGCCGGGCGCGGACTTCGTGCTGCACAACTCGCTCTTTCTCGTCGCGCACTTCCATAACGTGATCATCGGCGGGGTGGTGTTCGGCTGTCTCGCGGGCGTCAGCTTCTGGTTCCCCAAGGTGTTCGGCTTCACGCTCAACGAGTTCTGGGGCAAGGTGTCGTTCTGGTGCTGGCTGATCGGCTACTGGCTCGCGTTCACGCCGCTCTACATCCTCGGCTTCGAAGGCATGACGCGCCGCATGAACCACTACTCGGTGCCCGAGTGGCACGCGTGGCTCGTGGTCGCGTTCGTGGGCGCGGTGTTCGTGGGCCTCGGCATCCTCGCATTCATCGTGCAGATCGCGGTGAGCCTGCGCGACCGGGAGATGAACCGCGACGTGACCGGCGATCCGTGGGATGCGCGCAGCCTCGAATGGTCGACGTCTTCGCCCGCGCCGTTCTACAACTTCGCCGTGCTGCCCGAGATCACCTCGATGGAGCAGCACTGGGATAACAAGGAAGCAGGCCGCGCATACGTGCAGCCTCGCGCGTACGAAGACATCCATATGCCGCGCAATACCGGCGCGGGCTTCATCATCGCCGTGTTCGGCCTCCTGTTCGGCTTCGCGATGATCTGGCATATGTGGCTGTTCGCGGCCGTGGGTCTGGTCGGCATGATCGCCACGTTCATCGCGCGCACCTACAACCAGGACGTCGATTACTGGGTCCCGGCCGCCGAGGTTGAGCGCATCGAGAATGCGCGCTTCCGGCAACTTGGCATCAGGCGTTTCGATCAACCCGAGCAAATCGAGGAGATGGCTTAAACCATGGCTCACGCTGCTACCACTCACGCCCATGGTCACGGGCACGGTCATGGTCACGACGACAGCACCAAGACCACATTCGGCTTCTGGATCTACCTGATGAGCGACTGCCTCATCTTCGCGACGCTGTTCGCCACTTTTGGCGTGCTCGCGAATGCGACGGCAGGCGGTCCGGGTGCGAAGGATCTGTTCGAGCTGCCATACGTGCTCGGCGAAACGCTGCTGCTGCTCGCGAGCAGCGTCACCTTCGGCATGGCCATGTTGGGCCTCTACGCGCAGCGCCGCGCGCAGGTGATCGTGTGGCTCGTCGTCACGTTCCTGTTCGGCGCTGGCTTCATCGCGATGGAGGTGAATGAGTTCGCCAAGCTCGTGGCCGACGGCGCGGGGCCCGGCACCAGCGCGTACCTCTCGGCGTACTTCACGCTGGTCGGCACGCACGGCCTGCACGTCACGGCAGGTCTGTTGTGGATCGCCATCATGATGCACCAGACCTTCAAGTTCGGCCTGACCGGTACGATTCGCCGCCGTCTGGCGTGCCTGAGCCTTTTCTGGCACTTCCTCGATCTCGTGTGGATCTGTGTGTTTACGTTCGTTTATCTGCGAGGCTTGCTGTGAACCAATCCCATGCCACTCACCAGACCGGCCACGACGCTTCGCATGGCAGCTTCAAGGGCTACATGATCGGCACGGTCGCCTCGCTCGTGCTCACGCTCGCCTCGTTCGGCGTCGTCATGGGGCACGTGGTCCCGCCAGGAATCGGGCTTGCGGCCATCGTCGTGCTGTGTGTTGCGCAGCTCGTCGTGCAACTCGTGTACTTCCTCCATATCGGCGCGGCGCGCGAGCAACGCGCCAACACGGGCATTTTCGTGTGCACGGCCTTTCTGATCGCGGTGATCGTGGGGCTTTCGCTGTGGGTCATGCACAACGCCAACGTCAACATGATGCCGACGCAGATGTCGATTGACCGCGCAATAGCGCACGACTGACGCATGATGCACGCGCCCCGGTCACCCGGCCCTGTTGCGTCCCCTTAATTACATGCTTTCGCGAGCGGGGCGGTGCGTACCCCGGGCACAGTGCATGCGCAATACGAAGCGTTGCGACACACCGTCGCTTTTACGTGGAGTCTGACCATGAACAAGGACCAGGTGAAGGGTACGGCCGAAAAGATGAAGGGCAAGGTGAACGAGGCCTTGGGCCGCGCGACCGATAACCCGGCGCGCGAATTGAAGGGCGACCTCCAGCAGGAAGCCGGCCAGGCACGCAAGAGCGTCGGCGACATGAAGGAGGCCGCAAAGGACATCAAGAAGGGCCATCACTGACACCCGATGATGGGCACGCAGCGCCGCCGCCTCGCAAGGGGCGGCGGCGTCGTGCTGTGCGGCGCTTGCGCAAGCGAAGCTCTCATGCTGACCGGCATTGCGCATCGTTTGCGGAAAATATTATTCCGGAGTGCAAATCGATAGCGCGGCGCCGTGGCGCTTTCGAAATGCATTAGATCCTGCATGGCGCCAACCTGGTGTAACAGCGCGGCGAAGCACGGTCAAAGCGGGTATGCTGCTGGCATCCCGCGTGCCCCGCGCGGGGTTCGAACGCGGAGCCCACGATGTCTGCCAACCCTGTCGAAGTGCCCACCGGAGTGCGCGAAGTCTGGCTGATCCGTCACGGTGAAACGCAGTGGAGCCGCTCGGGGCAGCATACGGGACGCACTGATATCCCGCTCACGGAGCACGGGCGCGAGCAGGCGCGCTCGCTGGCAGCGACACTCGCTGCGCAGCGCTTCGACGCCGTGCTCTGCAGCCCAATGTCGCGCGCCATCGAAACCTGCCAGCTCGCGGGCCTGGGCGACCAGATGACCGTCACGGCCGACCTGCACGAATGGGACTATGGCGTCTACGAGGGGCGCACCACGGCGGACATTCGCAAGACCGATCCGGACTGGAGCGTGTGGCATTCGCCCATTGCGCAAGGCGAGGATCTCACGCGGGTTCAGGCGCGCGCCGCGATGGTCGTCGAGAGCCTGCTCGCGATGCGCGGGCGCGTCGCGCTGTTTTCGCACGCTCACTTCCTGCGTGCGCTAGGGGGCTGCTGGATCTCTGGTACGGCGGCGCTCGGCGCGCATCTATATCTCGACACGGCTTCCGTGAGCATTCTTGGCTTCGATCACGAAAGCCGCGCCATTCGCCGCTGGAATGCACTCGGGGAGCGCAGAGCGTTGGTGTGACGCCGGCTCCGCTCATCGGGGCGAGCAAGGCAGCCATGGCGCAAGCCGTCGAGCCGCGGACCTTCACGCGACGCACTACCTGGCAGCGTGGCATCATCGTGCATCCGGCCTTCCCAGGACGTTGCGCCAATCACGCCTTGAAAAATGCACACGGGAGAACAGGGATGCTCAATCAACTCTCCGACAGCTTCCTGCTTGTCTTCGCCGGACTCTTCCCCGTCGTCAATCCGCCCGCGGTCGGGTTCATCGTGCTCAGCCTCGTTCCTCATGCGACAGCCGCCGAGCGCACCTTTCTCGCCCGGATCATCGCGCTGAACAGTCTGGCCATTCTGCTCGGGTCGCTGTTGATCGGGGCCTATGTGTTGTCGTTTTTTGGCATATCGATACCGGTATTGCGCGTTGCCGGCGGCCTGGTGATCGCGTTCGCCGGCTGGAATCTGCTTCACAACCCGGGCGCCACACGCAGCACGCCGACGGAGGCGACGCCCGACGCGGCGCGCAAGGCCACGCTGCGCGCCATGGCGTTCTATCCGTTGACGCTTCCCGTGACGGTCGGCCCGGGATCGATCGCGGTTGCCATTGCGCTCGGCACCGGGCGGCCGCGCGGCCAGATGCAACTCGTCAATGTCGTTGGCGTGCTGCTGGCATTGATTGCCCTGTGCGGCAGCATTTACCTGTGCGTGCGTTTTGCCGCGCATGCCGGAAAGCGGCTCGGCCCCGTGGGCACCGAGGTGCTCATGCGGTTGCTGGCATTCGTGCTGCTATGCATCGGCATTCAGATCTTGTGGCTCGGGCTCGATGATCTGCTGAGGTCTGTTCCGCTATCGCTGAATGTCAATAGTACGGCGAAGTAATCGCGGACCGTGGGCGAACAGCGGCATATTCGCGGGCCGTGTGCTGTACGAACGCCCATCGCTTTCGCTGGCGCACACGGAGCCCGCTTTCAACTCACACCCAGCAATTCCTTCAATTCCGCTGTCCGTGACCGGCTCACAGGAACGACGCTGCGCTCGCCGTCGTCCATGACGAGGTTCACGCTGTCGTCCGCTTTTACGAGTTCGACCGCGTAGGGCAAGCTCACGATGTGGCTGCGGTGCACGCGCAGGAACGTGCCGCTGTCGAGGCGCTGTTCGAGGTCCGCGAGCGAGAGGTTGGAGAGGTATCGATCGTCTTTCGTGACGATCGTCGTGTAGTGGCCGTCGCCCTGAAAGCGCACGATGTCCTTCAGGTCGATCAGGATCACACGGTTCTTGCGATAAACCGGAATCTTGAAGAGCCGCCGCGGTGACAGTGGCGTGCCGGCGAGCGTCTCGGACGAGGGCTCGGTCGTGAGGTCGGTCAGATCGTAGAAGATCATGCAGGTGCCGCAGGTGCCGTTCATGTCCGACATGCGCGACACCTTGAGCATGAGAATCCTGTCCGGAATATTGATCATCATCGCGACGGGTGGCGGCGACTTCACCGGGCAGCCGCCCGCGTCACGCGACTGCAGCAAAAAGCGCAGCTTGTCGCGGCTTTTCGCCGGGTGCAGCTGCACGACGTCGATGCCGAACAGTTTGTCCTGAGCGACGCCGAGCGACTGCTCGCCGGCGGCCCCGAGGATCTGCAACGCGACGTCGTTGAACGCGCTGACGCGCCCTTGTGCGTCCAGCCAGACCACGCCCGGATTGAACTGTTCCAGCCGGTGCTGGAAGGTTTCGGCGCGGCGTGCGTCGAAGGTCGGTATGGCGTGCTCGAATGTCTTCATCCAGGGTTCTCCCCGATGCGCCCGCGGTTTTGTGCGCGGCATTCGCGACGCCGGGGCGGTGCCTCAGTTTTATGTCCATTCCCCCATTCACGCAAGTATTCCGGCAGCCCGCGCAGCCGCGCCGCCGTTGGCGAAATCTCGTTGAATTGCTGCGTTGCATTGTGAAATCCTGATTGTCGGCAGGATAACAACAAGGAGACTGGTGTGATTCCCCGACCCTTCGAATACCACGCGCCGCAAACCTTGCCGGAGGCGTTCGCGCTGCTGGGCGAGTACGGCGAGACGGCGAAGCTGCTCGCGGGCGGCCACAGTTTGCTGCCGATGATGAAGCTGCGTTTCGCACAGCCCGATCATCTGATCGATCTTGGCAAGCTCGCCGAGCTCAAGGGCATTCGCGAAGAGAACGGCGCGCTGTGGATCGGCGCGATGACGACCGAAAACGAACTGATCTGGTCCACGCTGCTGCAGACTCGTTGTCCGCTCATCGTCGAGGGCGCGCGGCAGGTCGCCGATCCGCAGGTGCGCTACTGCGGCACGCTCGGCGGCGATCTTTCGCACGGCGACCCGGGCAACGATCATCCCGCGCTGATGATCGCGCTCGACGCGCAGTTCGTGCTGCAAGGCGCGGCCGGCGAGCGCGTGGTGCCGGCCGATGGCTTTTTCGTCGGCACCTACGAGACGTTGCTCGCGCCTGGCGAAATCATGACAGGCATCCGCATTCCCGTGCCGGCGCCCGGCACCGGCTATTGCTACGCGAAGCTCAAGCGCAAGACGGGCGACTTCGCGACGGCCGCGGCGGCCGTCACGCTGCGCGTTGCCGGCGGCAACGTCGAACACGTGCGCATTGCTCTGACGAATCTCGGCGACACCGTGATCCGCGCCGTGGACGCCGAACAGGCACTGTCCGGCAAACCGTTCGACGCGCACGCGCTCGAAGACGCCGCGCGGCTCGCGATGGCCGCATGCAATCCGGTGGCTGATCTACGCGGCGACGCCGACTACAAACGCGCGATGGCAGGCGAAATGACACGCCGGGCGCTCAACACGGCATACGAAAGGGCAACGAATCCAGTGCACCCCTAAACCCAGGGAGAACACGCAATGTCCAGCACAAAAACGATGGTGTCGTTCAGGCTCAACGGCAGCGAGGTGGATGTCGTCGTCGAGCCGCGAGAACTGCTCATTCATACGCTGCGCGAGAAGTGCCAGCACACGGGGCCGCACATTGGCTGCGAGACATCGCATTGCGGCGCCTGCACGGTGGATTTCAACGGCAGGTCCGTGAAGTCATGCACGCTGCTGACCGTGCAGGCGCAGGCCGCGGAGGTACGCACCGTTGAAGGGCTGGCCGAGGGCGGCGAATTGCACGCGCTGCAGGAGGGTTTCATGCAGGAGCACGGCTTGCAGTGCGGTTTCTGCACGCCGGGCATGCTGATGCGCGCCTACCGTTTGCTGCAGGAAAACCCCGATCCCACGGAAGAGGAGATTCGCTACTGGATGGCGGGGAACCTGTGCCGCTGCACGGGCTATCAGAACATCGTGAAGGCCGTGCAATATGCTGCGCGCAAGCTGCGCGGCGAAGCGGCCGAGACGTCGCATCCGCTGATCGAAGCGGGCGCGGCGCACGCACACTGAGCGCCGGGAGACACATCATGGGCAATCTCGACGCCAATCTGGAACGTCTCGCCGCGCTCGAAGGCATGGGCTGCTCGCGCAAGCGCCGCGAGGACCCACGCTTCATCCAGGGCAAGGGCACTTATGTGGACGACATCAAGATGCCGGGCATGCTGTTCGGCGTGATGGTGCGCAGTCCCTATGCGCACGCGCGCGTGAAGCGTATCGACAAGTCGCGCGCGCTCGCGCACCCCGGCGTGCACGCCGTGCTCACGGCGGACGATCTCAAGCCGCTCAAGCTGCACTGGATGCCGACGCTCGCGGGCGACGTGCAAGCCGTGCTCGCCGACGAAAAAGTCTGCTTCCAGAATCAGGAAGTGGCGTTCGTGGTGGCCGACGACCGCTACGTCGCCGCCGATGCGGCCGAACTCGTCGAAGTCGAGTATGAGGAACTGCCGGCGCTCGTCGACCCGCTGAAGGCGCTCGAACCCGACGCAATCGTGATTCGCGAGGACATTCGCGACAAGGACACCGGCGCGCACGGTGCACGCAGGCATCCTAACCATATTTTCACGTGGACGATGGGCGACCGCGACAAGACCGACCGCATGTTCGAGAACGCGGAAGTCACGGTCAAGCAGGACCTTCTGTACCCGCGCGTGCATCCGTGCCCGCTCGAAACCTGCGGCTGCGTCGCTTCGTTCGACAAGGTGCGCGGCGATCTCACCGTGTACATCACGTCGCAGGCGCCGCATGTCGTACGCACGGTGGTGGGGCTCCTGTCCTCGATTCCGGAATCGAAAATCCGCATCATTTCGCCCGACATCGGCGGCGGATTCGGCAACAAGGTAGGTGTATATCCGGGCTATGTGACGTCGATCGTCGCGTCGATCGTGCTCGGGCGTCCGGTGAAATGGATCGAGTCGCGTAACGAAAACCTCTCCAGCACCGCGTTCGCACGCGACTATCACATGACCGGCGAACTCGCGGCGGACAAGGACGGGCGCATCAAGGCGCTGCGCGTGCACGTGGTCGCCGACCACGGCGCATTCGACGCGTGCGCCGATCCCACGAAATGGCCCGCCGGCATGTTCCATGTCTGCACGGGCTCGTATGCGATTCCGAACGCGTTCGTTTCGGTCGATGGCGTGTATACGAACAAGTTTCCTGGCGGCGTGGCTTATCGCTGCTCGTTTCGCGTGACCGAGGCGGTGTACCTGATCGAGCGGATGGTCGACGTGCTCGCGCAGAAGCTCGGCATCGACAAGGCCGAGATCCGTCTGCGCAACTTCATCCACAAGGACCAGTTTCCCTACACCACGCCGCTCGGCCTCGAATACGATTCGGGCGACTATGAGCAGGGGCTGCGCAAGGTGCTCGCGGCGGTCGATTACGATGCGTTGCGCGCGGAGCAGGCCCGCCGCCGCGCCGACCCCCAAGCGGAGTGGCTCATGGGCATCGGTGTGGTGAATTTCACGGAAATCGTCGGCGCGGGTCCTTCGAAGATGTGTGACATCCTCGGCGTGGGCATGTTCGATTCGTGCGAGATTCGCGTGCATCCGGACGGCTCGGCCATTGCGCGCATGGGCACGATCACGCAGGGCCAGGGGCACCAGACCACCTACGCACAGATCATCGCTTCCGAGGCCGGCATTCCCGCGTCGCAAATCGCGGTGGAAGAGGGCGACACGTCCACGGCGCCTTACGGGCTCGGCACCTATGGCTCGCGCTCCACGCCGGTGGCCGGCGCGGCGGTGGCGCGCGCCTCGCGCAAGATTCGCGAAAAGGCGCGCAGGATCGCGGCTCATCTGCTGGAGGCGAGCCCCGACGACGTGGAGTTCGACCTCGACCGTTTCGTGCTGAAGGGCTCGCCCGACCAGTTCAAGACGGTGAAGGAAGTGGCCTGGGCTGCGTACAACAACGTGCCCGAAGGCCTGGAAATGGGCCTCGAAGCAGTCGACTACTACGATCCGCCCAATTTCACGTTTCCGTTCGGCGCCTACGTGTGCGTGCTCGACGTGAACCGCTACACCGGCGAAATCCGCGTGCGGCGCTTCTACGCGCTCGACGACTGCGGCACGCGGATCAACCCGATGATCATCGAAGGCCAGATTCATGGCGGATTGACCGAAGGCTTCGCGGTCGCGCTCGGCCAGGAAATGCCATACGACGAATCGGGCAACCTGCTCGGCGCGACGCTGCTCGACTACTTCGTGCCGACAGCCGTGGAAACACCGCATTGGGACACCGACTACACGGTGACGCCGTCGCCGCATCATCCCATCGGGGCGAAGGGCGTGGCCGAGTCTCCGCACGTGGGCTCGATTCCGTGCTTCACGTCGGCGGTCGTCGATGCGTTCGCGCATCTCGGCATCACGCACATGAACATGCCGCACACCGCGTACCGCGTGTGGCAGCAATGCCGGGAACTGGGCCTGACCCGACCCTGAGCATCGCGGGAGAAACGCATCATGAAAGTCGTGCTCGACAAGGTATTTCCGCTCGCCGCGAGTGCGGACAGCGCCTGGCAGCTCATGCAGGATATCGAGGCCGTGGCCGGCTGCATGCCGGGTGCGAAGGTCACGGAGCGCATAGATGATACGCACTACAAAGGAACGATCACAGTGAAGCTCGGACCCGCGACGATGGCGTTCAAGGGCGACATCGAAGTGCTCGCGCTCGATGCGGCGTCGCGCAGCCTGCATCTCGTCGGCAAGGGCACCGACTCGACCGGCAGTTCGGCCGCGACGATGAACCTCACGGCCGCGGTGCAGGGCAGCGGCGAGGGCTGCGAGCTGTCCGGCAAGAGCGAGGTGACGATGAGCGGCAAGGCCGCTGCGATCGGTGGTCGGCTGATGGGGCCGGTTTCGGAGCAACTGCTCAAGCAGTTCGTGGCGAACTTCTCCGCACGGCTCGATGCGATGAATGCTCAAGCCGAAGGCGCGGGCGACGCGGCTTCGGCCACGGCCGGCGAGGCGGGGGCGCCCGAGGCTGCGGGCGGCGCGCCTGCACGACCAGCGCAGGCCGTGCAGGCGCCGCCGGCCGAACTCAACGGCCTCTCGTTCGTCTGGGCGATGATCCGCGACTGGGTGCGTGGAATCTTCTCGCACAAGGCACACGGCCGCTGAGGCATGCCATGACGCCGACCGACCGCATGTCCGACGTCGTCACGCTACAGGCGCGGCTCGCGCACCACGGCTATATCGCCGAACGCAGCTTTTCGGCCGCGCTGCTGCTGACGATGGAGATGCGCCGCCCGCTGCTGCTTGAGGGCGAGGCGGGTGTCGGCAAGACCGAAGTGGCGAAGGCGCTGGCCCGCCTGCTCGACGTGCCGCTGATCCGGCTGCAATGCTACGAGGGGCTCGACGCGCACACGGCGCTCTACGAGTGGAACTACGCGCATCAACTGCTGGCGATCAAGCTCTTCGAGCAGGAGGCGCGGCCCTTGCGCGACAAGGAGCAGGACATCTTTTCCGAACGCTATCTGCTCAAGCGGCCGCTGCTCGAAGCCATCACGACCACACCCGCGCCCGTGCTGCTGATCGACGAGATCGACCGCACCGACGAAGCATTCGAAGCCTACCTGCTCGAAGTGCTTTCGGATTTCCAGATCTCGATACCCGAACTGGGCGTGATTCGCGCGACCGAAAGGCCCTATGTGATCCTCACGTCGAACGGCACGCGCGAAATCTCGGACGCGCTGCGCCGCCGCTGCCTCTACCAGTACGTCGACTACCCGACGTTCCAACGCGAACTGATGATCGTGCGGACCCAGGTGCCGGAAGTGCCCGAGGCCCTCGCGCGCCAGGTGGTGGAATTCGTGCATGCGGTGCGGCAGATGGCGCTGCGTCGTAAGCCCGGCCTCGCGGAGACGCTCGACTGGGCGGCCGCGCTGCTGCGCCTTGGCGTGAGCGCGCTCGACGAGGACGGCATCGAGCGTGTCATGGATTCGCTCGCGGCGCTCGTGAAGACACGCGAGGATCAGGCTGGCCTTACGCGGCCGGTCGTCGAAAGGCTGGTGGCGTCATGCTGAGCGGATGCAACAGCGCACCAGGCGCCCCCGATCTCGCCGACGCGCTCATCGCGCGTTACGCGGGCTTCGCGGGCTGGCTGCGCGCAAACGCGTTCTGCGTGACGAGCGCGGACGTCGCGGCTTCGATGGAGGTCGCGCAACGCATGGGCCAGTTCGACGGCGATCTGCTGCGCTGGAGCCTGCGTGCGCTGCTGTGCTCGCGTGCGGAGGACTGGCGGCGCTTCGATGAACTGTTTGACGCGTACTTCCTGCAGCCGAACCGGCGCGAACTGGCCGAAACGCGGGCCGGTGGCGCCGGACCGCTCGCACGCGACGAGGCTGGCGAGACGCTACCCGATGCAAGCGAAGGCACACCGGTGTCGCTTGCCGGGAGTGGCGCCGGCGCGCCGGGCGAGGGCGCCACGGCAGAAGCGGGCGCCACGCCCGCCGAGTCGCTCGCATTCGCGGATTTCCGCCACCTCAACGATCGCACCGAACTCTTTGCGATCGATGCCGCGATCCGCCGCTTCGCGCAACGCCTGCGCGGGATCGAAACGCGGCGCGAGCAGCGCGCGACGCAGGGCCGGGCGATCGACCTGCGCTGGACGATCCGCCGCAGCGTGTCGCGCGGCGGCCTGCCGACCGAGATCGGCTGGCGACGCTTGCGGCGGCAGCGCCCGCGCATCGTGCTGATGCTCGACGTGAGCCGCTCGATGAGCCTCTACAGCTTCTTCCTGCTGCGCCTCGCGCGCGTGCTGAGCGGGCGTTTGCGCGATGTGCACAGCTTCGTCTTCCATACGCGGCTCGTCTGCGTGGACGAGGCGCTGCGCGATCCCGATCCGCGGCGCGCCCAGGAGCGCCTGCATCTGATCTCCGAAGGCTGGGCAGGGGGCACACGCATCGGCGAGAGCCTCGCCGGATTCAACCAGCAATACGCGCGTGGCCTGCTGCACGCGCGCACCGCGGTCGTGATCGTCAGCGATGGCTACGACGCGGGCGACCCGGCTCAGTTGAGCGAGGCGCTGGCAGCGATGCGACGGCGCTGCCATTCGCTCGTGTGGCTCAATCCGCTTGCTGAGCGCCCGGGGTTCGAGCCGGTCAGCGCGGGCATGCAGGCCGCGCTGCCGCATCTCGATCTGTTTGCGGGCGCACGCGATCTGGCGAGCCTCGAACGCGTTTTCCCTCAAATTCTCGGGGCATTGCAATGATTGCCGAAACCACCGACACCGTATCGAACACAGTGGACCTGCTCCAGCTCGAACAGCAGTTGATCAGTGTGGGGGTACCGTTCGCCGTGGCGACTGTGATCCGCGTTTCGCCGCCCGCCTCGACCCAGGTGGGCGCACAGGCGCTCGTGGAATGCGACGGGACGCTTCACGGCTGGATCGGCGGAGGCTGCTCGCGGGCGATCGTGATCGAGGCCGCGCGCCAGGCGATCCGCCTCGGGCAGCCGCGGCGCGTGCGCATCAGCAACGAGCCATCGCCGCCCGATCCCGAAGTCGAGGCCCACGCCATGCCGTGCGCGAGCAACGGCGCGATGGAGCTCTTCATCCAGCCGACCTTGCCGGCGCCGCTGGTGGTTGTGTTCGGCGCGACGCCGGCGGCGCACGAGGCCTGCTGGCTGGCACGGCGAGTGGGCTTGCGCGCGTCGCTCGCGGCGGATAGCGCAGGCGTGGGCGGAGTGCGCTACGACGCTGCCGCGCTCGATCTCGCCGGCGCATCGTTCGCGCTAATCGCGACGCAAGGCGATGGCGACGAGGACGCGCTCGACGCCGCATTACGCAGCACGGCCGCGGCGGTGCTCCTGATTGCGAGCCGCCGCAAAGCCGAGCGGCTGCGCGAGGCCATGCGCACGCGCGGCATCGGCGAGGCCCGGATTGCGGCGCTGCACGCACCGGCGGGCCCGTCGATCCACGCGCACACGCCGCAAGAGATCGCGCTTGGCGCCGTGGCGGGGCTGGTCGCGCTGCGGCATGAACTCGAGGAAGCTGCGGCGCTCGCTCAGGCGGCGGCGCCGCAGGCCACCGTCGCCACCGAAGCCGTGCCGCCGCTGCCGCCGTGCGTAGTGCCCGAGACGCCTCCCGCCGACGCTGGACGCTACGTGAACCCGGTGTGCGGGATGAGCGTGGAGATCGCGACGGCGAAACATGTCGTCGCCTATGGCGGGCACACGGTGTACTTCTGCTGCGACTGTTGCAAGGCCGAATTCGAGCGCGCGCCCGAGCACTATGTGATCGCCACGCCGGGCAATGCGGACGGCTCTGGCGATCGCCCTGCGGAGGAACGGTGAGTACGGTGCGGTTTTCGGCGGTCGTGCTTGCGGCGGGCCTGTCTGCACGTATGGAGGGGCGCCACAAGCTGCTGCTAACGGTGGGCGGCGAACCTGTCGTGCGGCGCGTCGTGCGCGCGATCGTCGCCGCGCGGCCGCAGGAGGTTGTCGTCGTGACCGGATTCAACGGGCGCGCCGTGTTCGAAGCGCTCGACGGCATCGACGTGCGCTTCCAGAGCAACGCGCGCTATCGGGAAGGACAGATGACTTCGGTCGCGGCGGGGGTGGCCGCTTTGCTGGCACCGTGCGACGCCGTGGTGATTTGTCTCGCTGATCAGGTGCTGCTTGGTACTACTGATTATCTCGAGCTTGTCGAAGCCTATGCTTCAATGCCGCGCGGATCGATCCTCGTGCCGATGTTCGAGGGCGCGCGGGGTAATCCGGTCGTGTTCGCGGCGAGTTACGCACCCGAAGTCGTGAGCGGCCATGTCAATCCGGGGTGCCGCAAGCTGATCGCCGAGCACGGCGACGAGGTCTTTCTCCACGAAGCCACGCACGATCGCTTTTGTGTCGACATGGATACGCCCGCCGATTATTTGAGCGTTCTGGCTCGCGTCGAGGGCAATATTCGTTAGGTTACCAGAGGGTTCCAGTCCGCCTCGATCGCGTTAAGGGTAACTCGCATCCAGCCAGGGTTGAGATTTGCCTACTCACCCGGCGGCAACGAAATTTGCCACATACCTTCGAACAGGGTCGACTGGAACGCCGCAAATTCGGCACTTTCGATGCATACGGCGTAGTGCTCACGGCGTGATGAAATGCAGGCAACCATATGTTGTCCGTTTCATGCAATTTCGAGCGTATGACCTTCAGGGCCAGGCCTGCTCCGATGCGTTCGGCGATGTAGCGATCCATCACTTCCATTCCCGATGTTTCGAGCAACTGCGCCATGGCGAGAATGCCGCGCAGTTCTCCGCTTCGGCAGGATAGTGTGTCGTACAGCACTTCCGTTATGCCCTCCGTGCCCTCGAAGTATCGAACATGCGGTTTCGCCCCGATATGCCGGTGCATTACACGCATCTGCGGAACGAGTTCGGAGGCGATTCTGCGGCGTTCCTCGGCGCGCTGAAGGATCACGAACGGGTCCTACGCCTGGACCACCACCCTCGTACCGCGCTGGACGCGCGAAATCAGACCCTCCGCGACCAACCGTTCGACGACCTCATAGGCATTCGTGCGACCGATGAGTGCTTCGGACCAAATGTGTGTGCGTACATGGCTAGCCAGGACAGCGCTTTGCGGGAAGCAGGGCAATTAAGCCGTAGAGAGTTCGCTGACGAGCATCACCGCAAAAAGCTCGATGAGCTGGGTGATCCGCTGGTCGAGATCGAGTCGCACATTGAACTTCTCACCTTTGGCGGCAGCGGTCGATACAATTGCGCCGCGACCGGTGAGTCCTCAAAGCGGCCGTCCGCCATACCCGACTGAGACGATGGTACGCATTCTGGTTTTGAAGCGGCTCCACAACCTCTCGGACGAACAGATGGAGTACCAGTTGCTCGATCGCGCAAGCTACAAGCGGTTCTGCGGTCTGACCAATGCGACCCATATCCCTGACCGGACGACGGTGTGGACTTTCGAAAACCGGATCGGCGAAGCGGGAGCGAAGGCGCTGTTCGATGGCGTGTCGGCGCAATTGCTCAGGAAGGGCTTCATCGCGCGTGGCGGGCAGATCATCGACGCGACGTTGGTGCCGGCGCCGAAGCAGCACAACAGCCGCGACGAAAAGGAGTTGATCGACCAGGGCGCGATGCCCGTCGACTGGAAACCCGCGAAGCG
>NZ_DATJWR010000183.1:0-3021 GCF_035501035.1 Paraburkholderia sp. | reverse complement strand
GGTGCCCGGCAGGCAGCACCGGTTCTGCCTCGTGCTCGGGCCGCTTGACATTGAGCGCTACCACCGCTTCACGCCACGCGGCCAGGACCTGCTGCGCCTGGTTGCCATGGTGCGAGCTTCTGTCGGCCATGAGTATGAGTGGGAACTAGAACTGCGGATCAAGCCGAACAGCGCGACGCCTGTGGTGTTGGGTGACGGTCAGCAGCTCGGCTGGTCGGGGTGGCTCGGTGAATCCCCCACGGGCGAGCCGGTTGTCGGCATGCGGTTTCAGCCCAAGGAGTACGTGGGACAGCTTGTGCAGAACGCGGCGCGCGCTAGGAGCAATAACTGATGGACTTGCTGCTTTTTGGTGAGTAGTTCGAAGTCTCGAGGTACTCGCCGACCGTAAGCATGCCAATGCTTTTCTGGTCGCCATGCGCCGGTCGCGCTTCGCGATACGCGCGGGTATCGTGTCGGCCTTGTGATCGGCGTGCGAGATAAACGCGTCCACGGCCTCGCGCGCTTTGTCTACGGACATCGCGGGCCACCGGCTGGCCTTCAGCCGCGATCCAGCGGTACATGAACGAGGCCGAGCCGTTCGGGCGCATGCGCAGACCGAAGCCGGCTGGCCGTCATAGTCACAGGGGGCACGCTTGCAGACCAACGTGAAAACAAGAAAATCCCAACCCTCCAGGGCCGACAACATAATCCAAAAAACTATGCCGAATCACTCGTCGCCGTGGATGGGCGGCCATTGGCCACCGCATCCCCCGCATTGCGCGTTTCTCCCGCAACGCCTGCGCTCTGCAGCCCGGTCACCGCAGCGGTGAGCCCGCGTCCGCCGGGGTTGTTGCGCAATGCGAACGTCAGTCCCTGGCGTTGCGCGATGCGTGCGACGATCGAAAGGCCCAGGCCGCTGCCCGTGCCCTGTGCGTGGTCGCCGCGGAAGAAGCGGTCGAGCACGCGGCCGAGATCGGCTTCGGGAATGCCGGGGCCGTTGTCCACGACTTCGAAGCCGAGCGTCTCCTGCGTGCGCGTGAGCATGAGGTCGATCTTGCCGCCCGCGGGCGTGTAGCGAATCGCGTTGTCGAGCAAATTGTTCAGCAACGTGTTGAGCCCGTGCGGGTCGGCGCTCACGTTGCAGACGTCCTCGGGCGTGACGGGCGGCCGCGACTCCAGGCCGAGGTCGATACCTTTCGCCTCCGCAAGCAGCGAGAAGTCGCCGATGGCCTGTTCGCCCAGCCGCCGCAGGCTCACCACGGCCGCAGGCGCGGCAGCCTGCGCGTCTTCGCGGGCGAGCGTGAGCAACTGCTGCACGAGGCGTATCGTGCGGTTCAGGCGCGTTTGCATGCGCTCGAGCGTACGTGGCTCCCCGCTCAGCGTGCCGTCGCGCAGCGCGGCTTGCCATTGCAGCTTGAGCGCGGCGAGTGGCGAGCGCAGCTCGTGTGCCGCGTCGGCGACGAAGGTGCGCTGCGCCTGGGAGGCCACGTTCAGGCGATGCAGGAGATCGTTGAGCGCTTCGACGAGCGGGCGCAATTCGTCAGGCACCGAGCCATCGAGGCGCAACGGTTCCATCGCATGGGCCGAGCGCGAAGCGAGCAGTGCGGAGAGCGCGCGCACCGGAGCGAGCCCGCGCGTCACGACGAACAGCACGAGCCCGATGGTCACCGGCACGAGCAGCGCGAGCGGCCACAGCGTATGCAGCGCGAGGCGCAGCGCCAGCGTGTCGCGCACGGAAATGGGCTGCGCGACCTGGACGAAGCGCTCGGGCTGCGCCATGCCATACACGCGCCAATGTGCTTCGCCATGCTCGATTGTGCGAAAGCCCGTGGCCTGGCGCGGCAACGTCGGCGTTTCCTGCGAGTGGTAGACGAGCGTGCCGTTGCGGTCCCAGATTTCGATGAGAATCCGGTCGTCGGCGATCTCTTCGAAACCGGCGCCGGGCTGCTCGGCCTCACGCGCCATCTCGACGCTCGCGGGCATGGAGAGCGCCACCGCGTGCAGTTCGTAGTCGAACAGCTCGCCCGCTTCTTCGCGTGCGGTGTGGAAAATACCGAAGGCCGCCACCGCCGAAGCCGCAGCGAAGCCGAAAATGAGCCAGCCGAGCAGCCGGCCGCGGATCGACCTCATTCGGGCCTCTTGAGCCGGTAGCCCACACCGCGCACGGTCACGATCTGGTCGGTGCCGATCTTGCGGCGCAGGCTGTGCACGTGCACTTCGATCGCGTTGCTGCCGATCTCCTCGCCCCAGCCGTACATGCGCTCTTCGAGTTCGGCCTTCGTGAACACGCGCGCGGGCTGCTCGATCAGCACGTGCAGCAGCGCGAACTCACGCGGCACGAGCGAGACGGGCGCGCCGTGTTTCGTCACCTCGTGCGCGGCAGGGTCGAGCGCGAGGTCGCCGTGCGTGTAGACGGGCTGCTTCTGGCCCGTGCGGCGGCGCAATAGCGCACGCGCGCGGGCGGCGAGTTCGTCGAGGTCGAAGGGTTTGATGAGGTAGTCGTCGGCGCCCGCGTCGAGGCCGGCGATGCGGTCGGTGACCGAATCGCGTGCGGTGAGGATCAGCACGGGCGCTTCGCCACCCTTGCGGCGATAGGCGTTGAGCACCTCGATGCCGTCCTTCTTCGGCAGCCCCAGATCGAGCAGCACGAGGTCGTATACGTCGTTGTCGAGCGAAAGCTCCGCTTGCCGCCCGTCGCGCGCCCAATCGACGGCATGACCTTCGCGGCGCATCGAATCGAGCACCGTTTCCGCAATCATTTCGTCGTCTTCCACCAGCAACAGGCGCATCGCTCGCTCCCCGATACTTCAACCTCTCATTGTCGCTCATCGCAGCTTAACCGGTGCTTAAGCGTCGTGTATCGAGGGGGCGGGCGCCGCGCGCTTTCGGCGGCGATCAGCTCGATTAATCGAGCAGTTTCAACACGTCGTCATATAGCTTGCGTGGTACTTTCACGCCATCGCGTTCGCTACGCTCGCGCGCTTCGAAGCGGCGTTGCGAAGGCAGGCGCGCGCCCTGCGCCGTGATGGCGGCGAAGAGCCG
>NZ_DATJWR010000182.1:0-18778 GCF_035501035.1 Paraburkholderia sp. | reverse complement strand
GCCCAGTTGCACCAGTTGCGCGGGCGGGTGGGCCGCGGCAGCGCGGCTTCCGTGTGCGTGCTGCTCTATACGGGCCCGCTCTCGCTCACGGGCCGCGCGCGTTTACAAACCATGCGCGAGACTACCGACGGCTTCGAGATCGCGCGCCGCGACCTCGAAATCCGCGGCCCCGGCGAATTCCTCGGCGCACGCCAGTCGGGCGCGGCGATGCTGCGCTTCGCGAGTCTCGAAAACGACGCCTGGCTTATCGAGCCTGCGCGCGGCGCGGCCGATCGCCTCCTGCACGAATATCCGCACGTCGTCACCCAGCATCTGAACCGCTGGCTCGGTGCGCGCGAACAGTACCTGAAAGCGTGACGGGCGCGGTGCGCGGAACCTCTTCGCGCGAGTTTCGTCTGATCGTTTTTTGATCGTGCCCCGCTTGGGGGCGTTGATTATTGGCGAATCGCCGCCATAGGTGTATAAGTACAAGCTATTGATTCACCATTCCTGATTGCCACTGATGTTCCCCCAATTGGTCCCCCAATGACGCTCACTGAACTGAAATACATTGTCGCTGTCGCCCGCGAGCGCCACTTCGGACGGGCCGCGGAAGCGTGCTTCGTGAGCCAGCCAACGCTTTCTGTCGCCATCAAGAAGCTCGAAGACGAACTGAACGTCCAGATCTTCGAGCGCGGCACGAGCGAGGTGAGCGTGACGCCCATCGGCGAGCAGATCGTGACGCAGGCGCAGCGCGTGCTCGAACAGACGCTCGCCATCAAGGAAATCGCCAAGCAGGGCAAGGATCCGCTCGTCGGGCCGCTGCGCCTTGGCGTGATCTATACGATCGGGCCGTACCTGCTGCCCACGCTCGTCAAGCAGATGATCAAGCGCGTCCCGCAGATGCCGCTCATGCTGCAGGAGAACTACACGCTCAAGCTGATCGAATTGCTTAAGCAGGGCGAAATCGACGTGGCGATCATGGCGCTGCCGTTCCCCGAAACCGGCCTCACACTGCGCCCGCTTTACGACGAGCCGTTCGTCGTGGCGTTGCCCTCGGGCCACGCATGGGAACAGCGCGACAAGATCGACCCGGACGACCTCAAGCAGGAAACCATGCTGCTGCTCGGCAGCGGCCATTGCTTCCGCGACCACGTGCTGGGCGTGTGCCCCGAACTCATGCGCTTCTCGCAGAACGCAGATGGCATCCAGAAGACTTTCGAAGGCTCGTCGCTGGAGACGATTCGCCATATGGTGGCGAGCGGCGTGGGCATTACCGTGCTGCCGCGCATGTCGGTGACCGAGGTGAAGCCGCACGCGGGCGGCGTCGATTCGGGGTTGCTCTCCTACGTGCCGTTCGACGAGCCGGTGCCGGATCGCCGCGTGGTGCTCGCGTGGCGCAAGAGCTTCACGCGCTTGCCGGCGATCGAGGCGATCGTCGACGCGATCAATGCCTGTGACCTGCCGGGTGTGAGGAAGATCGAGGCGTCCGCCGAGGCCGCCTGAGTCTGACTGAGCCTGCCCGAGGCCGCCCGGCCCGAGGATATGCCGCGCCGCGGGCATCGAAGCCGCGCGGCGCGGGTCTTCCCCAATTCTCCCGAGTCCTCCTCCCACGCGGCCTTCGACCGCGTGCATTCCCCTTCATTTAGTTTGCGTCCCAATAAGCTGCGCCTATGCAATAGATTAAGTAAATCAACTTATTGATATCAATAGTCAATGATAAAGTCTCTTCCATCCGATCCCAACCGGAATCAACTGGAGGAAGCGATGCAAACCACCGTCCCGACTACCCCCGCACCCAGCACCCCGGCGCGCGCCGTTTCAGGCTTTCGCACCGTGGCCTTCTCGCTGCTCGTCGACCGCGCGCTGTCTGCTTGACGGCTTGCACCGAACCGCCGCATTTCACCGCATCCCAGAACGTACAAGCCCATAAGGATTCCAGCATGACCGACCGCACTCTCACCTCGGCCGCAGGCGCACCCGTCGTCGACAACCAGAACTCGCTCACCGCCGGCCCGCGCGGTCCCGTGATGCTGCAGGACGTATGGCTCATCGAAAAGCTCGCGCACTTCGACCGCGAGGTGATTCCCGAGCGCCGCGTGCACGCGAAGGGCTCGGGCGCGTTCGGCACGCTCACGGTCACGCACGACATCTCCCGCTATACGAAGGCGAAAGTGTTCGGCGAAGTCGGCAAGGAAACGCCGCTCTTCATCCGCTTCTCGACTGTCGCGGGCGAGCGCGGCGCCGCCGACGCCGAGCGTGACGTGCGCGGCTTCTCGATCAAGTTCTACACGGAAGAGGGGAACTGGGATGTCGTGGGCAACAACACGCCAGTGTTCTTCATTCGCGATCCGCTCAAGTTCCCGGACTTCATCCACACGCAAAAGCGCGATCCGCGCACGAACATGCGCAGCAACGTGGCAGCGTGGGACTTCTGGTCGCGCCACCCGGAGTCGCTCCATCAGGTGACGATCCTCATGAGCGACCGCGGCATTCCGAAGAACTACCGCCAGCAGCACGGCTTCGGCTCGCACACGTTCTCGTTCATCAACGCGGGTAACGAGCGCTTCTACGTGAAGTTCCACTTCAAGTCGGCTCAGGGCGTGGAGAACTACACCGATGCCGAAGCGGCGCAGGTCGTGGCTCAAGACCGCGAATCGGCGCAGCGCGACCTGTATGAAGCGATCGAGACGGGCAACTTCCCGAAGTGGCACTTTCGCATTCAGGTGATGCCCGAGGCCGACGCCGCGAAGGTGCCGTACAACCCGTTCGACATCACGAAGGTGTGGCCGCACAAGGACTATCCGCTCATCGACGTGGGCACGATCGAGCTGAACCGCAACCCGGAGAACTATTTCGCCGATGTGGAGCAGGCGGCGTTCACGCCCGCGAACGTGGTGCCGGGCATTGGCTTTTCGCCGGACCGTCTGCTGCAGGGGCGCCTCTTTTCGTACGGCGACACGCAACGCTATCGCCTGGGCGTCAATCACCACCAGATTCCGGTGAACGCGCCGCGTTGCCCGTTCCACTCGTTTCACCGCGACGGTGCGATGCGCGCCGACGGCAACCTTGGCGGCACCGTGAACTACGAGCCGAGCCGCTTCGGCGAATTCGCCCAGCGTCGCGAGGCCGGGGAGCCGCCGCTCGCGGCGGGCGCGGTCGATCATTACGATCACCGCGAGGACGACGATTACTACAGCCAGCCGGGCGCGCTGTTCCGCTTGTTCGACGAAGGCCAGCGCGAGCGGCTCTTCGCGAACATCGCGCGGCACATTGCCGGCGTGCCAGCGGAAATCGTCCAGCGCCAGATCGAGCACTTGCGCCGCGCCGATCCGGCGTATGCGCAGGGCGTGATCGATGCGATCGCGAAGCTGGCGGAAGTGGCGAAGTAAGCAGGCGAGGCGGGGTTCGGTGTCACGTTGTCGTGATGCCGGGCCGCCCCGAAGCCGGAACAGGCGCATACGCGCAAGGAGCACGATCATGAACCGAACGATGACGATGACCCTCAGGACGATGGCGCCAGGGAAGCCTGCGGCGATGGCGCGCACGCAGCACGCGCAGGGCATGCTGCTCATGCGTCGCGCGGTGGGTTTTGCGATCGTGGCGAGCGGTTTCGCAGCGATTGCGGCGCAAGGCCTCGCACATCTGACAGGGCATTGAGGGCGGGCGGCGCGCATGGGCATACGCAAGGCGCACCCCGTTGGACAGAAGGGCTGGATGACCCGGTTCGTCGATTTTTCCAGGCTACACTGACGGCCGATCGAGCGTTCGTGCGCGCGCCAACAGGCGCATGCGGCGACATTGGATCGTTATGCACGCGTAGGCTCACTGCTACAAAAAGGAGTGGTCATGGCCAAAAAAGCAACCGTACAGCACGTGAACATCGGGATCAGCGACAAGGATCGCAAGAAGATCGCGGAGGGCCTTTCGCGCCTGCTCGCGGACACGTACACGCTGTACCTGAAGACGCACAACTTCCACTGGAACGTCACGGGGCCGATGTTCAACACGCTGCACCTGATGTTCGAGACGCAGTACAACGAGCTCGCACTGGCCGTTGACGCGATCGCCGAGCGCATTCGCGCGCTGGGCGTGCACGCGCCGGGCAGCTACAGGGAATTCGCGAAGCTCTCGTCGATTCCGGAAGCCGACGGCGTGCCGGCCGCGGAAGACATGATCCGCCAGCTGGTGGAAGGCCAGGAAGCCGTGGTCCGCACCGCGCGCGCGATCTTCCCGGCAACGGAAGCGGCCAATGACGAGCCGACCGCCGACCTGCTCACGCAACGCATGCAGACGCACGAAAAGACCGCGTGGATGCTGCGCTCGCTGCTGGCTTGATGTCGACGCGGCGCGGATGCGCCATGCGACAAACGCGATGAAAGGCCCGCCGGACACAACCGGCGGGCTTTTTTTCGCCCGGCGTGCGCCGCGACGCCAGCCAGCCTGATGGGGTATCCCGGGACCGTTTCGCGCCCGCACCGCGCCTCGGGGCGCGGGACGGCTTCGCGCACGGGGCGCACGGCGCGACAGGGCGACAGGGCGACGGCGGGGCGGCGCCCTGGCCTACAATAGCGGGATTGCATTTCGCGCTCCGACCATGTTCGCCCGTCTCCCGCTCTATTTGCGGCTCGTCCGAATGGACAAGCCGATCGGCAGCCTGCTGCTGCTGTGGCCGACGCTCAACGCGCTGTGGATCGCCTCGGGCGGTCATCCGCCGCTCTCTCTGCTGGTCATATTCGTGGTCGGCACCGTGCTGATGCGCTCGGCGGGCTGCGCGATCAACGACTACGCCGACCGCGACTTCGATCGCCACGTGAAGCGCACGGCCGAGCGTCCCATCACCTCGGGCCGTATTCGCGCCTGGGAGGCCGTGGCGATTGCGGCGGCGCTCGCGCTCGTCTCGTTCCTGCTGATCCTGCCGCTGAACGCGCTCACGAAGCAGCTTTCGGTCGTGGCGCTGTTCGTGGCGGCGTCGTATCCGTTCACGAAGCGCTTTTTCGCGATTCCGCAGGCGTATCTGGGCATCGCGTTCGGCTTCGGCATTCCGATGGCGTTCGCAGCCATCCAGGATCACGTGCCGCCGCTCGCGTGGATCATGCTGATCGCGAACGTGTTTTGGTCCGTGGCCTACGACACCGAATACGCGATGGTCGATCGCGACGATGACATCAAGATCGGCATACGCACCTCCGCGCTCACCTTCGGACGCTACGACGTGCTCGCGATCATGCTCTGCTATGCGGCCACGCTCGGCATTTACGTCTGGGTGGGCATGACGCTGGGTTTCGGCTGGCTCTACTGGCTCGGCTGGGCGGCTGCCGTGGGTTGCGCGATCTATCACTACACTCTCATCAAAGACCGCGAGCGGATGCCGTGCTTCGCCGCATTCCGTCACAACAACTGGCTGGGCGGCGCGCTCTTCGTGGGGATCGCCGCGCATTACGCCATGACGGGGCTATAACGGCGATCTCGCCATTTCGAGGCTCATATGAAAAAGCGCCGCGTGCATGCTGCACCCGGCGCTTTTTCTATCTGGACGTCGCGGCAATGAACGCGCCGCCGCGCGCCGCCGCGCCTCACCCGGCTTACTGCTTGCCGAATTCTTCGCCCATTTCCTTCGCGCGCGCCTGTGCCGCGAGCGCGCCCTTGACGATGGCGGCCTTCACGCCCGAGGCGTCGAACGACGCCAGCGCGGCGGCCGTCGTGCCGCCCTTCGAGGTCACGCGCTCGCGCAGCACGGCGGGCGGCTCGTCCGATTGCAGCGCCAGTTGCGCCGCGCCTGCGAACGTGGCGATGGCGAGCGCGCGGCCCTGCTGCTCGTCCATGCCGAGCTGGCGCGCGGCTTCTTCGAGCGCCTCGATGAAATAGAACACGTAGGCCGGCCCGCTGCCCGAGATGCCCGTGACCGCGTCGATCTTCGCTTCTTCGTCGAACCATACCGTTTGACCCACCGCACCCAGCACGTCGGAGGCGAGTTGGCGGCCGGCCGCGTCCACGCCGCTGCTCGCCACGAGGCCGGTTGCGCCCATGCCGATCAGCGCCGGCGTGTTCGGCATCGTGCGCACGACGCGTGCGTGGCCGTTCAGCCAGCGCGAGAGGTCGTCGATGCGAATGCCCGCCATGATGCTGATCACGACCTGATGCGCGCCGAGGTGCGGCGCGAGGCCTTCTGCGACGGCCTTGGCGATTTGCGGCTTCACGGCGAGCAGCACCGCGTCGTAGGACGCGAGCGCGGCGTCCGCGGCGGCGCCGGTGCGCACGCCGAACTGCTCGGCGCTGCGCTTGCGGGCGTCCTCGTTCGGATCGATCGCGTAAAGGTTGTCGGCGGGGACGCCCTTGCGGATCAGGCCGCCGATGAGGGCTGCGGCCATGTTGCCGCCGCCGATGAAGGCAATTTTCATGATGATGGAGTAGGTCGGTGAATCAGTGAGAGTAGTCGCGCGTGCCGAAGATCGCGGTGCCGACGCGCACGATCGTCGCGCCTTCGAGCACCGCGGCTTCGAGGTCGGCCGACATGCCCATCGAGAGCGTGTCGAGCGCGAGGCCGCCCGCGCGCAACGCGTCGAACAGCTCGCGCAACTGGCGGTGCGGCGCGCGCTGCGCCTCGAGCGAGGATTCCGGTTCCGGAATCGACATGAGCCCGCGCAGGCGCAGGTTGGGCAGGGCTGCGATCTGGCGCGCCACCTGCAGCGCCTCGTTCGGGGCGACGCCGCTCTTGCTGGCCTCGCCGCTCACGTTGACCTGCAGGCACACGTTGAGCGGCGCCATGCCGGCCGGACGCTGCGCCGAAAGCCGCTCGGCAATCTTCAGACGATCGACCGAATGGACCCAGTCGAAACGCTCGGCCACGGGGCGCGTCTTGTTGGACTGCAGCGGCCCGATGAAATGCCATTCGATGTTCGCGCGCAGGTCGGCGAGCGCCTCGATCTTGTCCACCGCTTCCTGCACGTAGTTTTCGCCGAACGCGCGCTGGCCGGCGGCATGAACGGCGCGCACGTCCTGCGCGGGAAACGTTTTCGAAACGGCGAGCAGCTCCACGCCCTGCGGGTCGCGGCCGGCATTGCGCGCGGCCGCGGCGATGCGTTCGCGGACGGCTTCGAGATTGTGAGCGAAATCGGTCATCGTGCTTGAGGCGGGCGCGTGAATATGCGCGCACCGTTTTTGGATCCAAAACGAATCAGAACGACGCCATTATACGGACTGCGCCGAGCGCGAAGAACTGGCCAGAAAGGCTATGCCGATTGGCCGAGTGTTGGCGCTCGGCCCGTTTCGCTACGCTGGTTCCGTTTCGAACCCCTCGTGCGGCACGTCGCACAGGGGCTCCCGTTCGATCAATTCGCCGCCAGCATATGTTCGACCAGTTCAATCCAGTGCGTGACCGGGATCGCCGTACCGCTTTGCAGGTGCGTGATGCAGCCTATGTTGGCCGAGACGATCAATTGCGGTTCGAGCGCCTGCAGCCGGCTCACCTTCTGGTTGCGCAGCGTGTAGGAAAGGCGCGGCTGCATGATCGAATAAGTGCCGGCGGAGCCGCAGCAAAGATGGCTGTCGGCGGGCAGGCGCACGTCGAGGCCGAGCGCGGTGAGGAGTTTTTCCACGCCGCCGCGCAGTTGCTGGCCGTGCTGCAGCGTGCAGGGCGGGTGCCAGGCCACCGTCTTGATGCCGCGCCGCCGCGTGGCCGCCACGAGCTGCTCCTCGAACGCGGGCAGCAACTCGGAAAGGTCGCGCGTGAGTTCGACCACGCGGCGCGCCTTGTCCGCATAGGCCGGATCGTCGCGCAGCAGGTGCGCGTATTCCTTCACCGTCGCGCCGCAGCCCGAGGCGTTCATCACGATCGCCTCCACGCCTTGCTCAATATAGGGCCACCAGGCGTCGATGTTCGCGCGCACGTCGGCGAGCGCGTCGTCCACGTAGCCCAGATGCAGACGGATCGCTCCGCAGCAGCCCGATTGCGGCGCCACGATCGTTTCGATGCCGAGCGCATCCAGTACGCGCGCGGTGGCGATGTTGATGTTGGGCATCATCGAGGGCTGCACGCAGCCCTGCAGCATCAGCATTTTGCGCGCGTGCTTCGCTGTGGGCCACGCGAGCGGGCGCTGGCGCACCGGCACCTTGTCGCGCAGGCGCCTCGGCAGCAGCGGGCGTACCTGCTGGCCAATCCGCATGGCCGGCGTGAAGAGGGCGCGGCGAGGCAGCAGGGCCGCCAGCAGGCGGCGCAGCAGGCGCTGGCGCAGCGGCCGTTGCACCATCTTCTCGGCGTGCTTGCGGCCTATTTCGACGAGCCGCCCGTACTGCACGCCCGAGGGGCAGGTGGTCTCGCAACTGCGGCAAGTGAGGCAGCGGTCCAGGTGCGTGAGCGTGCTCTTCGTGACCGGTGCGCCTTCCACCATCTGCTTCATGAGATAGATGCGCCCGCGCGGGCCGTCCAGTTCGTCGCCGAGCAGCTGATAAGTCGGGCAGGTCGCGGTGCAGAAGCCGCAATGCACGCACTTGCGCAGGATCGCATCGGCTTCGTCGCCGTCGGGAGTGTTGCGAATGAAGTCCGCGAGGTTCGTCTGCATCGCCGCGTGAGAGTTTCGTCAGAAGTCGGAATACAGCCGGCCGCGATTGAAGATGCCGGCCGGGTCGAAGGCGGCCTTCAGGCCGCGATGGATCTTCATCAGCGGCGCGGGCAAGGGCGTGAACACCCCCGCGCTGCGGTCGTAGTCGCGACCGGTGCGGAACATCGTGGCGTGGCCGCCGGCCTGCTTCGCGCTGATGCGCACCGTTTGCGCGTCGGTTTCGGTGATCCACCAGCGCTGCGCGCCACCCCACTCCATGAGTTGTGCGCCGGGCAATTGCAGGGGCTCGGCGATCGAGGGCAGCGCGAGCCGCCACAGCGCTTCGTTGGGCGCGATCGAGGCAAAGAACGGATCGGTCTGCTCGCGCAAGCCGGCCCAGAAGCGTTCGGCCTCGACCGCATCCACCACTTCTCCGCCCAGGCTCGCGCGCGCCGTTTTCACGGCCGCTTCCGCGCCGGCGAGGCGCACCGCGAGCGTGCCGTTGCGCCAGGCGCTCGCCGTCATCGGCAGCGGGCGGCCGCCCCATTCGTTGAGCTTGCGCACGGCGTCGCTGCCGTTCATGTCGAACTTGAGCGTGGTTTCGGCCTGCGGCGCGGGCAGCACCTTCACGGAGAGTTCCAGCAGCAGGCCGAGTGTGCCGAGCGACCCCGCCATGAGCCGCGAGACATCGTAGCCCGCCACGTTCTTCACGACCTGGCCGCCGAAATGCAGCGCCTCGCCGTGGCCGTTCATCAACACGGCGCCCAGCACGAAGTCCCGCGCCGCGCCTGCGCTCGCGCGCCGCGGTCCCGCGATGCCCGCCGCGATGCAGCCGCCGAACGTCGCTTGCGCGCCAAAGTGCGGCGGCTCGAATGCGAGCATCTGGCCGTGCGCCGCGAGCGCCGCTTCGATCTCCGCGAGCGGCGTACCGGCGCGCGCCGTGATCACGAGCTCGGCCGGGTCGTAGGCAATGATGCCGCGGTGCGCGCGTGTGTCGAGTATCTCGCCTTCGAGCGACTGGCCGTACCAGTCCTTCGTGCCTCCGCCGCGAATGCGCAGCGCGCGTCCGTCGGCGCTCGCTGCACGAATGCGCTCGGACCAGTCCGAGACGATGTCATCCTCTTCCATGTCGTGATGGTCGCGCTCGTTCGTTATAGGGTTCGCTCGATTGTACTGAGCGAACCTGTGCTGGCAAGCCGGAGCCGACCCGCATGCCGCTCACGCGAAACGCATGGTCGTGCCACGGCGTGCTGCAGTGTGTTTCCGCACGCTTCAGAAACGCGGCAACTCGGGGTGCGGCAGGAGATTCCCGCGCACATGCATGCGGCCGTACTCGGCGCAGCGCGCGCGTGTGGGAATGCCCTTGTCGGGGTTGAGCAGCCTGGCCGGATCGAACGCGTGCTTCACCGCGTGAAATGCGTCGCGCTCCTGCGGCGAGAATTGCACGCACATCGAGTTGATCTTCTCGATGCCCACGCCGTGTTCACCCGTCACCGTGCCCCCCAGCTCGACACAGGTCTCGAGGATGTCCGAGCCGAAGGCCTCGGCGCGGTGCCATTCATCGAGGTCGTTGCCGTTAAAGAGTATGAGCGGATGCATGTTGCCGTCGCCCGCATGGAACACGTTGATGCAGCGCAGCCCATACTGCTTCTCCATCTCGTGGATGCGTGCGAGCAGCGGCCCGATGGCGCGCCTTGGCACGGTGCCGTCCATGCAGTAGTAGTCGGGCGAGATGCGGCCCGCCGCCGGAAACGCGTTCTTGCGCCCCGACCAGAAGCGCAGTCGCTCTTCCTCGGTGCGCGAGATCTGGATGCGCGTGGCGCCATGCTCGCGCAGCACGGCGGTCGTGCGCGCGATCTCGTCGGCGACCTCTTCGGGCGTGCCGTCGGCTTCGCACAGCAGGATCGCGGCGGCGTCGAGGTCGTAGCCCGCGTTCACGAATTCCTCCACGGCGCGCGTGGCCGGCTTGTCCATCATCTCGAGCCCCGCCGGAATGATGCCCGAAGCGATGATGCCCGCCACGGCGTCGCCGCCCTTCACGACGTCGTCGAAGCTCGCCATGATCACCTGCGCCATCTGCGGGCGCGGAATCAGCTTGACCGTGACCTCGGTCACGATGGCGAACATGCCTTCGCTGCCGATCATCACGGCGAGCAGATCGAGCCCCGGCGCGTCGGGCGCGAGCGAGCCGAACTCGACGATCTCGCCATCCATCGTCACGGCCCGCACGCGCAGCACGTTATGCACGGTGAGGCCGTACTTGAGGCAATGCACGCCGCCCGAATTCTCGGAGACATTGCCGCCTATCGTGCAGGCGATCTGCGAAGAGGGGTCGGGCGCATAGTAGAGCCCGAACGGCGCCGCCGCCTCGGACACCGCGAGATTGCGCACGCCGGGCTGCACGGTGGCCGTGCGCGCGTAGGGATCGACTTCGAGAATGCGCTTGAAGCGTGCGAGCGAAAGCACGATGCCGTGGCGTATCGGCATGGCGCCGCCGGAGAGGCCGGTGCCCGCGCCGCGCGGCACGACCGGCACGTCGAGGCGCCGGCATATCTGCACGATGCGCTGCACCTGCGACTCGGTTTCCGGCAGCGCCACGGCGAGCGGCAAGCGCCGGTAGGCGGCCAGGCCGTCGCACTCGTAGGCGACGGTGTCCTCTTCGCGATGCAGCAGGCAGTGAGCCGGCAGCACTGCCATCAGCGCCTGGACCACCTCGCGCTGGCGTTGCGCGAGTGCTTCCGGGCTCAGGTCGGGCAATTTCCCGTCCGGTGCGTTCATCTCTCCTCCCGCATGTTCGTCTTGCCGCCTGGCGCATCTTGCGTGTGCTCCGGCGGCGCATGGCGCGCGCCGTATCTCACCGGCGCGCCCAGCGCGCAAAGTTCATCCAGCGAACGTTACGCCGCCCAGTTGAAGATCTTGCCCGGGTTCATCAGATTTTGCGGATCGAGCGCATGTTTGATCGCGCGCATCGTGTCGATGGTATCCGCGCCGTGTTCTTCCACGAGGAAGTCCATTTTGTGCAGGCCCACGCCGTGCTCGCCCGTGCAGGTGCCGTCCATCGCGATCGCGCGTTGCACGATGCGGCGATTCAGGCGCTCGGCTTCGTCGATTTCCTCCGGCTTGTCCGGATCGATCAGGATCGCCACGTGGAAGTTGCCGTCGCCCACGTGGCCGACGATCGGGCAGGGCAGCGGCGAAGCCTTGAGATCGGCCTCGGTCTCCACTACGCATTCGGCGAGGCGCGAAATCGGCACGCACACGTCGGTCGTCACGGCGCGGCAGCCGGGCTTCAACTGCAGCATCGCGAAGTAGGCGTTATGGCGCGCGTTCCACAGGCGGCTGCGGTCTTCGGGGCGCGTCGCCCATTCGAAGCCCTCGCCGCCGTGCTGCGCGGCGATCTCCTGAACGGTCTGCGCCTGTTCCTCGACGCCCGCCGGGGTGCCGTGGAATTCGAAGAAGAGCGTGTGCTTCTCGTGCAGCGTGAGGTTCGAATGCTTGTTGAGCGCACGCACCGCGAGCGAGTCGATGAACTCCACGCGCGCGATCGGCACGCCCATCTGGATCGTTTCGATCACCGTGCGCACGGCCTCGGCCATCGAGGGGAACGCGCACACCGCCGCCGAGACCGCCTCGGGCTGCGGGTAGAGCCGCACCGTGATTTCGGTGATCACGCCGAGCGTGCCTTCCGAGCCCACGAACAGGCGCGTGAGGTCGTAGCCCGCCGACGACTTGCGCGCGCGCGTGCCGGTCTTGATGACGCGGCCGTCCGCGAGCACGGCCGTGAGGCCGAGCACGTTCTCGCGCATCGTGCCGTAGCGCACGGCGTTGGTGCCCGAGGCGCGCGTGGCCGACATGCCGCCGATACTCGCGTCGGCGCCCGGATCGATCGGGAAGAAGAGGCCCGTGTCGCGCAGCGCTTCATTGAGCTGCTTGCGCGAGATGCCGGGCTCGACGGTGACGGTGAGGTCTTCGGCGTTGATCGAGATCACGCGGTTCATCTGCGAAAGGTCGATCGAGACGCCGCCCTGCACGGCCAGCAAGTGGCCTTCGAGCGACGAGCCGTTGCCATACGGGATGATCGGCACGCCGTAGCGCGCGCACAGTTTGACCACACTCTGGACTTCCTCGGTGTGGCGCACGAACACGACGGCGTCGGGCAGTTGCGGGTCGAAGGGCGATTCGTCGCGGCCATGGTGGGCGCGCACGGCTTCGGAGGTGGAGACGCGTTCGCCGAAGGCGCTGCGCAATTGATCGAGGAGCTCGGCGGGGAACGGACGGCGTGCGATTGCCGGCGGCGCGGGGTGATTCACGCGAGTGTCTCCTTTGTCTGTATGAAACGTGATTTCTGGCGCGGACCATTCTACGCTGAACGTCCGCGAGCGCGCGGCGCTCCCCGCATGCTGCAGCGCACGAAACCTATAATGGCCGCCGCGCCCACGCCTGAAGCCGCAAACCTGAAACGGGCGAGGCGCGCAAGCCATGCGCGACCCGCGCCAATCCACCGCCTCGGAGGGGTACATCATGGGCAATCGCCTGAGCAAGATCGCCACACGCACCGGCGACGACGGGTCGACCGGACTCGGCGACGGCAGCCGCGTGCGCAAGGACGACGCGCGCATCGCCGCGATCGGCGACGTCGACGAACTGAATTCGCAGATCGGCGTGTTGCTGTGCGAGTCGCTTCCCGACGACGTGCGCGAAGCGCTCGTCGCGATCCAGCACGACCTGTTCGATCTGGGCGGCGAGCTTTGCATGCCGGGCCACACGCTCGTCACGGATGATCACCTGGCGCGCCTCGATGCCTGGCTCGCGCACTACAACGCCACGCTGCCACCGCTCAAGGAGTTCATCTTGCCGGGCGGCTCGCGTGCTGCCGCGCTGGCCCATGTTTGCCGCACCGTGTGCCGGCGCGCCGAGCGCGCGATCGTCGCGCTCGGCGCTGCGGCGAGTTCTGGGCCGCCGCTCGCCGACACCCCGCGCCGCTACGTGAACCGGCTCTCCGATCTGCTCTTCGTGCTCGCACGCGTACTGAACCGCGCGGCGGCCGGCAGCGACGTGCTCTGGCGGCACGACCGTGGCGCTGGCAAGGGGGCGGCCAAGTAAAGAGGGATCGAATGCGCCAGGAGACTGGCGCAAGCTGTGGAGTTTTTCAACCGTAGCGCATCGGCGCCATGACAGCCCGACCGTCGCAGCCTGATAACAAGGCCCGACCTTGGCAGCCGAACCTTGGTAGCCCGACACCGCAGCCCGACACCGCAGCCCGACACCGCAGCCCGACATGGCAGCCCCATGGCGGCATCGAAATAGTCCTTATCCCGCGGTGCACCAGTTGGCTTCACAAGCCCGGTGGCGCCCACCCGCCGCGGCTCTATGTGGAGCGCAATCCGGAAAATGCTGGGGTGCGACAAAATGCCCAGGTCGGTGCCCGACATGAAAGATGTATCGTTAATGCATCTTTACAAAGGAGAAGCTGCATGACTGCGCTCACCGCCGACCAGATGGCCCGCGTCAAGGCCACTGCCCCCGTTTTCGCCGAGCACGGCGCCACGATCACGAAGCACTTCTACAAGCGGATGTTCGCCGCGCACCCCGAGCTCAAGAACATCTTCAACCAGACGCACCAGCAAAGCGGCAGCCAGCCCGAAACCCTCGCGCGCGCCGTGTACGCGTACGCGGCGAACATCGACAATCTCGGCGCGCTCGGCGGCGCGGTCACGCATATTGCGCACAAGCATGCGAGCCTCAACATCCGTCCGGAGCACTATCCGATCGTCGGGCGTCATCTGCTCGGCGCGGTCGTGGACGTGCTCGGCGACGCCGTGGATCAGCCCACGCTCGACGCCTGGACCGTCGCCTATGAGCAGCTCGCTAACATCATGATCGGCACCGAGGCGAAGCTCTATGAGCAGGCCTCGTGGAGCGGCTTCCGCCCGTTCAAGGTGATTCGCAAGCACGTGGAGAGCGACGAGATCACCTCGTTCTATCTCGCGCCGGCCGACGGCGCCCCGGCTGGCGGCTTCGAGCCGGGCCAGTACGTGAGCGTGACGCGCTTCGTCGACAAGCTCGGCGTCGACCAGCCGCGCCAGTACAGCCTCTCGGACGCCCCGCACGGCAAATGGCTGCGTATCTCCGTCAAGCGCGAGGCCGCACGCGGCGAGGCGCAAGCGGGGCACGTGTCGAACCTCATGCACGACGGCGTGGAAGAGGGCGCGGTCGTGCACGTGAGCGCGCCGATGGGCGAATTCAAGCTCGATCGCAAGCTGGCGAGCCCGGTCGTGCTGATGAGCGGCGGCGTGGGCATCACGCCGATGACGTCGATGCTCGCCACGCTGCTCGCCGAGCGCAGCGAGCGCAAGGTGACCTTCGTGCACGCCTGCCGCAACGCGCGCGTGCACGCTTTCCGCGACTGGCTGCGCAGCATGGCCGCCGGGCATGCGAACGTCAGGTGCGCGGTGTTCTACGAGGAAGTGGGCGCGCAGGACCGCGCAGGCGTGGACTACGATTTCGAAGGCCGTATCGATATCGGCCGCATCGAGCAGGACGTGATGCTGCACGGCGCCGATTACTACCTGTGCGGACCGGTGGCGTTCATGCGCGAGCAGCGCGAGGCGCTTCTTGCGCGCGGTGTCGATGCGTCGCGCATCCACACGGAGATCTTCGGCTCCGGCATGCTGTAACGAGCCAAACCGGGCAGGCGGCACGGGCCGCATGAACACGACGCCGCGCTCCACGCGCGGCGTTTTGCATGTCTTTCGTACTCCCTACGTTTTCCGGCAGGGGCCGGAAGACCGGCCGCCCGCGCCGCATCACTCGCCCGAGGCGCGCCGGTTTACCGCGCGATACCCCGACGGCGAAATCGACAGCCTGCGCCGGAAGATCCGCGCAAGCCGCTCGCCGCGCGGCACGCCGCAGCGTTGCGCGATTTCGTCGATCGGCAGGTTGGTTTGCGCGAGTAGAAGGCAGCTCGCGTCGAGCCGCGTGCGCAGCAGGTATTCGGAGGGTGTGAGGCCCGTGTGCGTCTTGAAGTGGCGCAGGAAGTTGCGCATGCTCATCTGCGCGACGCGTGCCGCGTCGGCGACCGAGATCGGCTGGTGGTAGTTCTCGCGCAGCCAGTGCGCGGCCGAGCTGATCTTGCCGTTCGCGCTGTCCGATTCGCCGTCGTCGAGCATGGGGCCGAGCCGCTCCCACGAGCCCGGCATCGAGTCCTCGGAAACACGCTGCGCGAGCGCCACGCCGTGATTGCGCTTGACGACCTTGAGCGCCGCGACCAGCGCTTCCGAAGGTGTCACGACCGAAGCGCCCGCGTTGCGCGCCTCGAGCGCGCGGCGCAGCCGCTGCGCCGAGGCAGCCGTATTGCCGCTGCCGCGCAGGAACGGCACGTCGGCGGCGGCGAGCACCGCGCGTCCCTCGCCGAGCGCGCGGATGATGCGCACCTTCGGCGCGAGCGCCTGCAGCCGGGCGATGAGCCGCGCGTTCTCGCGCGCCTGCATCGCGCCAGGGCCGCCTGCGATGAAAAGGGTGTCGAAGCCGCTGCGCAGCGGTCCGTGCAGGCTCTCGGTCCAGATACGCAAGCCGCAGCCGCTCGCCACATTGCCGCCTGCCTCGGAGAGCATCACGAGCGAATAAGCGGGGAGCGTGTCGGCACAGGCATCGTTCGCAAGACGAAATACGTCGGCGAGCAGGGTCACGTCCCCAAGCGGGAACCCTTCGAAAACCAGTATGCCGATGCGTTTGGCCACGTGTCCGAACTTGAAGTGAGCGCCGCGCTGGAGAGCGGCTTGCCGGCAGACCACCCGATCGATGTGCATAGCCGGTTCCTCGCGCAGGAAAGGATTCGCAGGAGTGCGTTGCGTTTTTGCGTCGCGCGCCCCGATGCGGCTCATGTGCGCGTTCACATCACGCTTTCGGGATTCATGATAGGCCCGTCGCCGTGGCTGCCGCACGGCACAGTCGGAAAATGCAGAGATGTTGGCAGAATGGCTCGATATGCGCTGGTTAAGCTGGCCCGGCGTCCCTCAGCGCCACATCAGGGCCTGTTCACGTCGATAACGGATCCATTGCAAAGGGCCTGGCTGTGCGAACCACCGAACCCGCGAACTCCCGCGAGACACGAGACGACGATGATAAAAGTGCGCAAGGCTGTCTTTCCGGTTGCGGGTCTCGGCACGCGCTTTCTGCCGGCCACGAAAGCAAGTCCCAAGGAGATGCTGCCGGTCGTCGACAAGCCGCTCATTCAGTACGCGGTCGAAGAGGCGGTGGCCGCGGGCATCACCGAGCTGATCTTCGTGACGGGGCGCGGCAAGCGCGCCATCGAAGACCATTTCGACAAGTCCTATGAGATCGAGCGCGAGCTCAAGGCGCGCGGCAAGGCGGCGCTGCTCGAAACCGTGCAGGGCATCAAGCCCGCTCACGTCGAATGCACGTTCGTGCGCCAGCCCGAACCGCTGGGCCTGGGCCACGCGGTGCTGTGCGCGCAGAAGATCATCGGCGACGAGCCGTTCGCCGTGCTGCTCGCCGACGATCTCATCGACGCCGATCCGCCCGTGCTCGCGCAGATGCTCGAGCGCTTCGATCACTACCATTGCTCCCTCGTCGCCGTCGAGGACATCGAGCGCGAGCACTCGCGCTCGTATGGTGTCGTGACGGGCCGGCGCTGGGACGAGCATGTGTTTCGCATGTCGCGCATCGTCGAGAAGCCCGCGCCCGACGACGCGCCTTCGACGCTCGGGGTCGTGGGCCGCTATGTGCTGATGCCCGGAATCTTCGAGCATTTGCGCCGCCTCGATCCCGCGCCAGGCGAGGAGTGGCAACTGAGCGACGCGATCCAGTCGCTGCTCGCCGATGAGCAGGTGCTCGCATATCGATACAGCGGATGCCGTTTCGATTGCGGCAGCAAGCTCGGCTATCTGCAGGCGTGCGTCGATTACGCGCTGCGCCACCCGGAGGTGCGCGACGCGTTCGCGGCGTGGCTGCGCGCGCGCGAGGGATGCAACGCGCCACGCGCCGGCAGCGCGACGCCCGGGCGCTTCATGACCGATGACACAGGCGATGACAACGCCGTTAGCAAGCGGGATAACGCGCCCAATGGCATGGCGACTAGCACGCCGATTACCGCACCGATTGGCACGCCGATTAGCACGCCCAATCACATGCCCAATCGCGCGCCTGCCCAAGCCAAATCGACATACGTGCCGCTCGCCAACGCAACTACGCTGGACTGAGCCCTTCATTCACGCCACGCAAAGGCCACGCAAAGGCCACGCAAAGCGCTGCCCTCGCGTGCCTCGCGAAGAACATTGCAGCGCGATCCGCGCGCGTCCCGTGGTTCGGTCCTGGGCCTGTTTTCAATGTGCGCAGGCTCTAGCGAAAGTAGTCCTTCGTGTTCTTGTGCACGTCCTCGCGCACGATCAGTTCCTCGGGCCACAGCCACGCATACTGGCTGTGCTGGTCGAAGCGCCCGACCGGCGCCGCGCTATCCAGCATGAACGCATAGGCGAGCACGACATAATGCGTGCCGATGCCGTTCTCCGCAGCGAAATTGTCCGGATACAGGTGCTCGTACACGCCCACGAAGCGCGCGGCCGAGCGCTGCATGCTCGCGATGCCGAGTTCGGTTTCGACGATGCGCGTGAACGCGGCGTCTAGACGCTCGTCCTTGCGGATGCGCCCGCCCGGCACGAACCAGGTGCCGCGCGCCGGGCGATTGCGTCGCTGGCCCACGAGCACGCGGCCATCGGCGTCGGCGACGATCAGATCGATCGCGACGAGCGGTGCGAGCCGCACAACCTCGAGAAATTCGGTAGGCGACAGCATGGATAAGCGTATCCGTGGGGTCGGTCGTGTCTAGCGATGCTCGGGGGCGCAGCCGCTGAACACGCGCCGCGTATTACGCATGCGACGCGTTCAACAGCAGTCTAGGCGGGTCAAATTCGCGTTGCACTGTCCAGAGCCGCCTAAGTCTCGCTATCGTGGGCCAAGATGCGAGTGGAAGGGTGAGGCGGGGCAGTGCGCGAAGCGGGCGATTGTGCATCCAGCGGCGAGCATCGAGCGGGGTGGGCGGCAGGGCGCGATCGCGCACTCAAGGCGAGGGCGCGACATAGCCCGCGGGCGTCGTCGCATTCGCCTTGATCACGGCCGCGTTGTCCGACACCACATACACGGGCGACTCGGTCAGGCGCAACGGCAGCATGCCGTCGCTGTAGGTCATCGTCGTCGGGTTGCCCATCATGTCGAATACGCTCACCTCGCCCGAGCGTCCG
>NZ_DATJWR010000181.1:0-17091 GCF_035501035.1 Paraburkholderia sp. | reverse complement strand
CGTGTTTACGGAGTTGCAGCGTGAGCAGATCGTTCGCGTCAGGATCGAAGCGGTCTCGCTGGATAGCACGGTGGTAAAGGTTCATCCTGATGGTACCGGCGCATTAAAAAAAACGGCCCCCAATCAATTGGAAAATCCGGTGGTGGATGGACCACCAAGATTCATATGGTTGCCGCGGATGCTCGAACAGCCATAACGTTCGCGCTGTCCCCCGGTCAGGCTGGCGATCAGCCAGAAGGACGCGCGCTGCTGCAAAACCTTGGGCGGACCAACCGACCACTGCACCTCATCATGGACAAGGCGTATGAAGGTGACGAGACACGGCAGCTCGCGCTCAACTTGGGTTTCATTCCCGTCGTTCCACCCAAAAGCAATCGCGTTGAACCATGGGAATATGATCGGGAAATGTACAAGCGCAGAAACGAAGTTGAGCGCCTGTTTCGCCGCCTCAAAGGCTTCCGCCGCATCTTTTCGCGGTTCGAAAAACTGGACGTGATGTTCCTCGCCTTTATCAATTTCGCGCTCATCGTCGATGGGCTCAGATAGTGTGAACAGGACCTAGACGAATTCGCGGCAAAGGGCGAGACGACGGAGGACGACGTGGCGCGCGCCTCGGTCGCCGTGGGCGAGGCGAAGGTGCTCACGACACAAGTCGCGCTGCTGGCTGGCGAGAAGCTGTTCGAGCTGGCCGGCACACAGTCGACGCTGGACGTGCACAACCTCGACCGCCACTGGCGCAACGCACGAACGCACACGCTGCACGATCCGGTGCGCTGGAAGTATCACCTCGTTGGCAATTACTACCTCAACGGCGTCAAGCCGGCACGTCACGCCTGGAACTAACCCCATCGCACAAACGGGAACGTCATGAAGACATCGATTCAACGACTCATTCGCAACGGCGCGTTCGCGCTCTGCACGGCAGGACTGTTCGGCACGCTGACGGCGCAGGCCGCCACCCTGGCGGGCGCCCCGGCGCCGTTCGACAAAGGCGGCGTCAAGATCGCGCTCGTTAATTATCTTTCCGAGGGTGACTTCTTCCAGGCCTACGAGGCGGGCGCGCAGAAGCAGGCGAAGGCGCTCGGCATCGACCTGCGCATTTACGAAGGGCGTCAGGACGCGGCAGAGCAGCGCGACCAGATCCAGCAGGCCATCAATCTGGGCGTGTCGGCGATCATCGTCAATCACGGCTTGCCCGAGTCGCTCAAGGACGTCGTGCAGCAGGCGCTCGACAAGGGCATCAAGGTCGTCGCGTTCGACGTCAATCTGGCCAATCCGAAGGTCCCGCAAATCGAGCAGAGCGACCATGACCTCGCTTCGCTGCTGCTGACGCAGGCCGTCAAGGACAATGGCAACGCGTTTTCGGCGGGCTATGTGTACGTAGCGGGCTTTGCGCCGCTCGACCGGCGCGACTCCGTCTGGCAGGCGTTCAAGCGCGAGCATCCGGGCGTCCAGGAAAAGGCGCGCTGGGGTACCACGGACAATCCCATCGCGCAGTCCGCTGCGAATCAGGCGGCCGCGGCCTATCGTGCCCACCCGGATATTCGCGTGATCATCGCTCCTTATGACGAATTCGCGCGCGGCGCCAATCTCGCGGCGAACGAATCGAATCTGGCGAACAAGCTGCGGATCTACAGCGCGGACATCTCGACGGCCGACATCGAGGCGATCCGCGCGCCGAACAGCGCGTGGGTTGCCACCGCGGCGACCAACCCCGCCGTGGTGGGCGCCGTGTCGGTGCGCGCCGCGGCGATCGACGTGGCGGGGCAGCCGCTCGACCATCACATCCTCGTGAAACCCGCGCTCGTCACGCGCGACGACCTCGTGAAGAACGATATCCACACCATCGCGGAACTGGGGGCGAAAATCCCGGCGTTCCGGGCCAGCGACGTGGCGACGGCAGCGTGGATTCCCGTCGATCAGTAAGCGGCTTTCGATCCAGCGCGGCGCGCGGAGATATTCATTGCGCTGCTTTCGATCTGACTGATTCTTGGTTCCGTTTCGCGGCTGTGCTTTCTATGCTGGCTGGTTCGATGAGTATGCCGCGTGGCGCACGCGGCCACTCACGCCACACGCTAAAAAAGGGGAAAGCACATGCAGAACCAATCGACGAAGACGCCGCTGCAGCGGCACGGCGAGCCGCTGCGCGCCTGGCGCAAGCTGGCCGCGCTGTGGCTGCTCGGCATGGTCGCGATGATCGCCGCGCCGTCATGGGCTGCCGCCGCCGCGCCAGAGGAACTCAAGATCGACTACGCGTACTATTCACCGGAAAGCCTGGTGATCAAACGCAATGGCTGGCTCGAGCAGGAGTTCGCGCCGGATCATACGCAGGTGCGCTGGGTGCTGAGCCTTGGCAGCAACCGTGCACTGGAGTACCTGAACAGCGGCGCGATCGATCTCGGCTCGACCGCCGGCCTCGCGGCCGTGCTCGGCAAGGCGAACGGCAATCCGATCAAGACCGTGTATATCTTCTCGCGCCCGGAGTGGACGGCGCTGGTCGTGCGCAAGGATTCGCCGCTGAAGTCGCTCGCCGACCTGAAGGGCAAGAAGATTGCCGCCACGAAGGGCACCGACCCTTACCTCTTCACGCTGCGCGCGCTGCACACGGTGGGCCTGACGAAGGATGACGTCGAGATCGTCAATCTCCAGCATCCGGATGGCCGCACGGCACTGATCAACGGTCAGGTCGATGCGTGGGCTGGGCTCGATCCCCACATGGCCGCCGCGGAAGTCGATAACGGCGCACGCCTGCTGTACCGCAACGTCAACTTCAATACGTGGGGCTTCCTGAACGTGCGCGAAGCGTTCCTGAAACAATACCCGGACACCGTCACGCGCGTGCTGAAGGTCTATGAGCGCGCGCGGGAGTGGATCGGCGCGCACCCCGACGAGGCGGCGCAAATCGTTTCCGAAGACTCGAAGGTGTCGCTCGCGGTCGCGAAGCTGCAGCTGAGCCGCAACGACTTCAGCCACCCGCAACCGGGTGCGGAACAGATCAAGGCGCTGGAAGCCGCCGCGCCGATCCTGGTCCAGGAGCAACTGGTCAAGCCGGGCACCGATCTGAACCACGTGATCGAGTCGCTGATCGACGCGCAGGCGGCGCAGCCGGCGCTGGCATCGGCGCAGCGTCAATAACCAGGCAGGCTGACATGGCAGTCGAAGAAGCCGCCGCACGTTTACTGGCACAGTCCAGCGAGGTTACGGCGGGTCGAAGGACTGAGGTTCCCGCGTATGGCGACACGCAACGCACCAGCGCTCCAGTGCGGGATTCGAGTGCCCCGCAAGAGCGTGCGCCGCGCGCCTGGCGCGTTGCGGGCGTGCTGCTGCCGGTCGCCTTCCTGCTTGTCGTGGAAGTTCTCGTGCGTGCGCAGGTGCTGCCGGACAATCTCGTGCCCGCGCCTTCGGAGATCGCGCAGGCGCTCTGGCAGCTCGGCGGCGCAACCCTGCTCAAGCACATCGTGCAGAGCACGGCGCGCGTGGCGGCCGGGTTCGCTTGCGGCGCGCTGCTCGCGGTGGTGGTCGGCGCGGCGATGGGCCTGAGCCGCCGGCTCGATGCGCTGCTCGATCCGAGTTTTCAGGCGTTGCGCGCGATTCCTTCGCTCGCGTGGGTGCCCGTGCTGCTGCTGTGGATGGGCATCGACGAAGCGCCAAAAATCACGCTCGTGGCGATTGGTGCGTTCTTTCCGGTGCATTTGAGCGTGCTATCGGGAGTCCGAAACGTCGATCGCAAGCTCGTCGAGCTGGGCACGGTCTATCGGCTGTCTTCGTGGCGCTTGTTCGTGCGCATCTTGCTCCCGGCTGCGCTGCCGCATATCTTCACCGGCCTGCGCACGGGGCTGGCGGTCTCCTGGATGTTCGTCGTCGCGGCCGAACTGATCGCCGCCACGCGCGGGCTCGGCTATCTCCTGAGCGACGGCCGCGAGACGGGCCGGCCCGATATCGTATTTGGCGCCATCATCCTGCTCGGATTGCTCGGCAAGCTGACCGACAGCGCGATGAAGACGCTTGAGGCGCACGTGCTCGCCTGGCGCGATACGAGTGTCGAGGGCGTGCGCACATGATGGCGGCTTCGTTGACCAGCACGGCGCGCGAGCCGCGCCCGTATGCGCCCCTCGTCGATATCGACATTCGCGTAAAGCACTACGGCGAGCGGCCGATTCTCGACAGCCTGCGCCTCACGATCGCGCCCGGCGAGATCGTGGCTCTGCTCGGCCCGAGCGGCTGCGGCAAGAGTACGTTGCTGCGCATTGCGGCGGGGCTGGATCGCGACTACGCGGGCACCGTTTCGTACAACGGCGAAGTGCAGCGCGGGCCGTCGCCGCTCGCGGGCGTGATCTTTCAGGAGCCGCGCCTGCTGCCATGGCTGCGCGTGGCCGATAACGTGTGCTTTCCGCAGCGCGCTCGCGGCGACGCGCTTGACCGCGCGAGGTCGCTGCTCGAGGAGGTCGGCTTGCGGGACGAAGACGGCGCGCTTTGGCCCAAGCATCTCTCGGGCGGCATGGCCCAGCGCGTGGCGATTGCGCGCGGGTTGTTCACGCAGCCGCAACTGCTGTTGCTCGACGAGCCGTTCAGCGCCGTCGACGCGATGACGCGCATGCGCCTTCAGGATCTGCTGCTCGCTATCGTGGACGCCCATCGCACGGCCGCGCTCGTCGTCACGCACGATATCGACGAGGCGCTCCATCTGGCCGACCGGATCGTCTTGCTGGAACCTGCCGGCGGCGCGAGGACACGACCTGCCAGCCGCATTTTCGAAGTGGGCGGCGCGCGTCCGCGCCGGCGCGAGGACATGGGCCACTCGGTGTTGCGCAGGATCCTGCTGGAGGGGCTGGAAACGTTGGTGCGATGAAGGACCGATGCCGCCGCTCACACGCACGCGCGCATCTGGCGCGACATGGCTGCCATGAAAAATCTGGATCTCGAACTTCTGCGCACCTCCGTGGCTGCGGCCGATGCGCGCAGCTTCGCCAGCGCGGGTTCTTGCGAAAGAGCGGCACGCCCACGAGCGTCTCGAGCGGCTGCATCTGCTGGCTGACAGCCGCCTGGCTGCGGCCCGTACGTACAGCCCAGCATCTTCGGACGGCTGGCCATCGCTGCGCTCGACGCGGCGCGCATGCGTTGGCGCGAAGCATGCGTTGGCGCGAAGCATACGTGGCGTCGAATCTGCTGGGCGTGGAGGCGGCGCTTCGCGCGCAATCCGGCGTCTCGGCGGGCAGTGTCGCAGTAAGGCACTGCGGTAGAAATCGCCTCTCCAACTACATAAAGACCGCGCGTTTGCCGCGCATGGCCGTGTGCTTGGCATGAATCTCGAAACGCTGGGCACGGAATTGCGACGATGCAGATTTTATATGCGAAATCGTACGTTGCTTTTGATGAAATGCTCGATAAGCAAATGAATAGAGCGTCGTTCTCCTGGTAAAAAGCGGGCAATACAATCGGCTGTTTCACTCGCCGGCCCTTGTCAGCCATGCCTCGCCAGATCCGTCTGAATGCTTTCATGATGAATTGTGTCGGGCATCTCGCACCCGGACAGTGGACCGGACCCACCGACAATTCAATTGGCTACCTCGATACCGGCTACTGGGTCGAACTCGCAAAAGTGCTGGAACGCGGATTGTTCGACGGACTTTTCCTTGGCGACGTGACCGGCATCTACGACGTTTTCGGCGACAGCGCCGCAGCCGCTGTACGCAACGCCGCGCAGGTACCGATGAACGATCCCGTCCCGCTCATTCCGCTGATGGCGCACGCCACGAAGTCCCTCGGCTTTGGCGTGACGGTTTCGGTCGCCTATGAAGCTCCCTATCTGCTTGCACGACGTTTCACGACGCTCGATCATCTTACGAAAGGACGTGTCGCCTGGAACATCGTTACGTCGTATCTGCAAAGTGGTGCCCGCAGTCTCGGCCAGACGCAACTGCGCGCGCACGACGAACGCTACGATCGCGCCGACGAGTTCCTGGAAGTTTGCTACAAGCTGTGGGAGGGGAGTTGGGAGGACGGGGCGGTGAAGCGGGACACGGCGCGAGGCATCTACGCCGACCCGGAACAGGTTCGCCCGATCGTGCACAACGGCCGCTATTTCCAGAGCGAAGGCATCTTCCAGTGCGAGCCGTCGCCGCAGCGCACGCCTTTGCTGTTTCAGGCCGGCGGCTCCACGCGCGGTACGCAGTTCGCCGCGAAGCACGCGGAATGTATCTTCGTTGGCGCGCCCACGCGCAACGGTCTTCGCAAGTCAGCACAGGCGATCCGCACGGCACTCGCGGATGCGGGACGCGCGCCCGGCAGCGCGTTGCTGTTCGCGATGTGTACCGTAATCGTCGACGAAACGGCGGAACGCGCGCAGGCGCGTTACGAAGCCTACCGTCAACGCGCGAGCTATGAGGGCGCGCTGGCGCTGCTTTCGGGCTGGATGGGAATCGATCTGTCGCGTTACAAGCTCGAGGATACGCTGCACTATGTCGATACGGATGCTGGCCAGTCCGCGCTCGCGTCGTTCAGCAAGCTCGATCCGGATCGCGAATGGACGGTGCGTGACGCGGTCGAGTTCGTGACGATCGGCGGACGCGGTGCGGTAGTCGTCGGCGATGCCGCGCAGGTCGCGGACGAATTGCAGTCGCTCGTGGAGGAAACCGGCATCGACGGCTTCAATCTCGCGTGGGTCGAGTCTCCACGCACGTTCCACGATGTCGTGGATTACCTCGTGCCCGAACTGCAGCGGCGCGGTGCATACAAAACCGCCTATGAAGAAGGCACGTTGCGCGAGAAGTTGCTCGGGCAGGGTGCGTATCTCGAAGCGCCGCACGTGGGCGCGAGCTTCCGCGTCGAATCCGGCGCACACTGAAAACGAACGCTTCACCAACCTCCTTTCACGGCAGAACCCCATATGCCCCGCGTCAGCGAACCCGATCCCTCCGCCCTGTCCTCCGGACTGCGTGAACTCTTCGATGCGTTTACCGGTAACGGGGCGCACTTTGCCGATCAGTTCTCCGTGCTCTCGCACGTAGGGCCCGCGGTCGAGCATTTGCCGCGCATGCTGCTTGAACTGAAGACGCGAAATGCTGTGCCGTACCGCTACATCGAAATGGCGATCGTCGTGGTCTCGCTGCTGAACGATTGCGAGTACTGCGTGAGCAATCACGCTCCGCGTCTCGCCATCGAAGGCGTGAGCGAGGCGGGCGCACGCTCGTTGCTCGACTATCAGGATCATCCGGAACTGGATGCCATCGACAAGCTGGTGGTGGAATACGCGATCGCGGTGACCAACGCGCCGCAGCGCATTCGCGACCATGTATTCGAGCGTCTGCGCGAGCACTTCAGCGAGGCGCAGATCGTCGAACTGACCTTGCGCATAGCGCTGTGCGGCTTCTTCAACCGTTTCAATCAGGCGCTGCAGATCGGCGAAGACCCGACTGCCGTGCATCCGGCCTAACCGCTTCTTTTCACCGTTCGTCATGTCCGATTCCTCCTTCGATCGCCGTGCATTTCTGGGCGTGGCGAGCGCCGCGTTCGCCGCGCTTGCCGCTCCGCGTCTCGCATTTTCACAGGACCGTGGTCCTATCCGCATCGGGCTTCTCGCGCCGCTCACCGGCGCGGGAGGCGCGTATGGCGAAGGCATGGTCAGCGCCGCGAAAAAGGCTGCGGACTTCATCAACAATGAGGGCGGCGGTGTGCTGGGCGGCCGCAAGATCGAGATCCTCGTCGAAGACGACGAAAGCAATCCGACCGCGGGCGTCGCGGCCGCGCGCAAGCTGCTCGACGTGTCGAAGGTGGTGGCCATCACAGGCGTGTGGAGCAGCGCGGTTGCGATGGCGATCAAGCCGCTCACCATCGAAAAGGGTGTGCCGCTGTTCGTGACCGGCTCCGGCGACGAAGTCACGCAAGGCGACAACAAGGGCCTCGTGTGGCGCTTCCAGGCGCGTGGCACCGACTGGGGCACGGTATTTGCGCGCGCCGCGCTGAAGGATGGCGCGCATACGGCGTCGGTGCTCGCGCTGCAGACGCCATTCACGCTGAGCATGGTGAACCCGTTCGTCGATACCTTCACAAAGGGCGGCGGCAAGATTCTCGACGTCGTGTATTACAACCCGAATCAGGCTTCATATCGCGCGGAAGTGGAGAAGGTGTTCGGCAGGAAGCCCGATGCCGTGTTTCTGCCGAGCTATCTGCCGGACCTGTCGGCGCTCGCTCGCGAAGTCTATCGCAGCGGCTTCAGCGATACGCGTATCTATGCGAATTCGTCTGCGGCGGATGCGGAAGGCGCGTTCATCAAGAACGTCGGCAAGAGCGTGGCCGAGGGCATTCATCATATTCAGTCGATTCCGCCCGCGAGTTCGACCGCGTACAAGACCTTCGCGCAGCAGGCGGGCATTCCGGCGAGCACGCTTGCGATCTTTCCGTCCAACGTGTGGGACGAGATTTCGGTGCTGGCGCTCGCGATCGAACGCGCGGGCAGCGCTGACCCCGCCGTGTTCGCGAAGTCCATTTTGCCGGTCGTCAACGGCACGGGGCCGAATCCCAAAGCGGTCGAGAATCCGGTCGATGGCCTCAAGGCGCTGCGCGCGAAGCAGGCGATCGCATACAGCGGCGCGGGGTCGAGTTTCCGTTTCACGCCGACCGGCGATCAGCTCAACCGCGAGTACGGGCACTTCGTCATCAAGAACGGCACGAATCAACTGGTCGACACGCTCAGATGAACGACGACATCGTGTTGACATGCGGAGCATGTCAGCGTCTCTTTCGGTGGCGTGCACGCCCTCGACGACGCATCGCTCAGTCTGCGTGCCGGTCAGATCACCGGGCTGGTCGGGCCAAACGGCGCGGGCAAGTCGAGTCTCTTCAATGTGCTAGCGGGCACGTTGCGCCCGCAGCGCGGCACAGTGATGCTCCACGGGCGCGACATCACGCGGCTCGCGGTACATGCGCGCGCGCATGCGGGCATCGGGCGCACCTTTCAGCTGTCACGCGAATTGGATAGCCATCTCCGTGATGGAGAATCTGTTGCTTGCCGCGCCCGCGCAGCGCGGCGAAAAGTTTGTGGGCGCACTGTTCTCGCGACGCAGTGTGCAGCGCGCCGAGGAGCTGGCAGCGGAACAGGCGCTGTCGCTGCTCGCGCGCGTGCGCCTGACGCATTTGGCCGACGAACCGGCGGGCGTCCTGTCGGGCGGACAGAAGAAACTGCTGGAACTGTGCCGCGCGCTGATGCTCGAACCGGCCATCATGTTGCTCGACGAACCCGCCGCTGGCGTCAATCCCTCGCTCATCGGCGAACTCGGTGAGTTCATTCTCGAACTGCGCAACGAAGGCATGACTTTCGGCATCGTCGAGCACAACATGGAATTGATGGCGGCGCTGTGCGATCACGTTTATGTGCTCGCCGAAGGCCGCGTGTTGACACAAGGCACGTTCGACGCCGTCACCGCCGATGCGCGCGTGCAGGAAGCCTGGCTCGGAGCGCCGGCATGAGCGCGGCGCTGTCACTGCGACGCGTACATGCAGGTTACGCCGGGAAGGACATTCTTCATGGCGTGGATATCGAGCTGGAGCAGGGCGGCGCGCTCACTGTCGTCGGGCCGAACGGCTCGGGCAAGTCGACGCTCCTCAAGGCGGTGGTCGGGCTTCTGACGCTGTCACGCGGATCGATCGCGCTGGATGGCAAGCCCGTCGAAGCGTTGAATGCGCTCGCGCGCTCACGTCTCGGGCTCGCGTATGTGCCGCAGGAGCGCAACGTCTTCGCGAATCTCACCGTCGGCGACAATCTGCGGCTCGGCTGGGAGTTTCTGCATCCGCGCATGGAGGCATCCGCGTGGCGCGATCGTCTCGATTACGTTCTGCAGCTCTTTCCGGAGATCCGCGACCGGCTTTCGGTGAGCGCCGGCTTGTTGAGCGGCGGCCAGCGCCAGATGGTGGCGATCGCGTCCGCGCTGATGCAGACGCCTTCGCTGCTGGTGCTGGACGAGCCTTCAGCGGGCCTCTCGCCGCGCAACGCGGCACTTCTGTTCGAATCGATCGCGCGGACGCGCGCGACGGGCATCACGCTGTTGATGATCGAACAGAACGTGAAGCTGGGCCTCGCGGTAGCTGATCGAGGCCTCGTGCTCGTCGCGGGACAGGTGCGCCTTCTCGCGCCGGCGCATGAACTGCTTACCGATGACCGGCTGCATCGTCTTTACCTCGGCACGCAGCCCGGCGTGCCCGTGACTCACTAATTCCCGCCCACCATGCTGCAGATCCTTTTCAACGGCCTGGTTTCCGGGCTGCTCGTCGCGCTGCCGGCGCTGGCGCTGGCACTGAGCTTCAGCATTCTGCGTTTCGCGAACTTCGCGCTCGGCGCGATGCTGACGCTTGGCGCCTACGTCATCTACTTCTTCAATGTCGTGCTCGGATGGCCGATCCAGTTCGCGGCGCTGGTTGGCATCCCGCTCGGCGGACTGATTGCGGTTGCGGTCGACTGGCTGGTCTATCTCCCGTTGCGCGGCCGCTCCGGGGTAACGCTGCTGGTCGCGAGCATGGGTGTCGCGCTGGTCATGGAAAACGCGGTGCGCTTCGCGGCGGGCGGAACGCCGCTGGGATACGACGTGGAGCCGGCGCGGCCGACGCGCTTCCCGTCGCTCGACGTACTCGGCGGCTTGCGCGTGAATCACGAACAGTGGCTGATTGCCGCGGTCGGTCTCAGCAGTCTCGTCGTCGTCTGGGCGCTGTTCAGCTATTCGCGTCTCGGACGGGCGATGCGGGCGGTCGCGGACAACGCTGCACTTGCTGCGGTGCGAGGCGTCTCGCTCAACCGGACGGTGGCCGCGATGTGGTTCGTGAGCGGCGCGCTCGCCACTGCCGGCGGGCTGCTCATCGGGCTTGACGCGACGCTCGATCCGCAAATGGGCTGGAACTACCTGTTGCCGGTGTTCGCCGCGGCGATTCTCGGCGGCATCGACAAGCCGATGGCCGCCGTGTTCGGCGCGCTCGTGATGGGCGTGGCGTCCGAACTCTCGACGCTCGTCATCCCGTCGCACTACCGCACCGTCGTCGCTTTTGGCGTACTGGCCGCGTTGCTGCTCGTACGCCCTTGGGGCGTGTTCGGGCAAGCGCGCGTTACTCGATAGGTCAAGGACATGGCGCCGTATTTCCTTTCTCTGATGATGCTGATCGCGATCGCGGGAATCGCAGCGCTCGGGCTGAACGTGCAATGGGGCCTGACTGGCCTCGTCAACTTCGGGCTCTTCGGCTTCTACATGTTCGCGGCGTACGTTTGCGCGCACCTCACGAAGAGCAGCTTCGACCCCTGGCTCGCGATGGTCGTCGCAGTCGTCCTTACCGCGTTGGCGAGCGCGTGTGTCAGCCTCATCTCGATCCGCCTCTCCGACGACTATCTCGCGATCGTCACGCTTGGTGCGGCGGAATGTCTGAAGCTCGTGGTGATCCATGAAGAATGGCTCACGCGCGGAAGCCTCGGCATCTCGAACATCGCGCGGCCGGTCGCTGGCGACGCACCGCTTCTGCTCCTGACGCTCGCGTTGCTCGGGGGCGTGTTCGTGTTGTTCGAACTCGTTGCGCGCGCACCGCTCGGGCGTGCAGCCCGCGCGATTCGTGACGATCCCCTGGTAGCCGCGACGCTCGGCAAGCACGTGCTGGCGCTGCGGCTGCGTCTGTTCGCGCTGGGTGGCGGCGCGATCGGGCTAGCGGGTTGCCTGCACGCCTTCTACTACCAGTACATCGATCCGACGCAATTCGGTCCTATACTCACCGCCTATGCATTCATGAACGTGATCATCGGCGGCAGGGGCAGCAATCGCGGCATACTGCTCAGCACGTTCACGGTGGTGCTGCTGCTCGAGGGCACGCGATTCCTGAACGACTATGTGGCGTGGTTGTCGTCGAGCCAGCTCGCGGCGTTGCGGCTCATGCTGGTCGGACTGGGGCTGATACTCGCGCTGATTTTTAAGCCCGAGGGTTTTGTGCGCGAATACCGGCTCAAGGTCGGTCGCAGTTCGGGCGCTTCGTAGACCTGGCTTGACGTTGGGGGATAACATACCAGGTCCTGCGGGTTCTGGTGCATACAGCGGGTGAAACTGAGGCGTATCCGATACATAAGGATACCTTATTTGTTGAAAAGGACAGCATTCCAGACGGCGGGTGCAGTAGTATCCTTGAGTCCGAGAGTGCGGAGATCGAACTGACCCTTTCGGATTCGGTGCATCAACTCGATGCCTGAAATCGGCTTCGTAAGGTTGACGGGGATGCGGCGGTAGAATGAGGCGATGAAGAAGGCAAAATCACTTTACCACGGCCATTGCTTTCTTGCGGTCGTCATCAGTTGCGCGGTTTGGTGGTATTTCCGGTTCAGCCTGAGCCTGCGCTACATCGAAGAGTTGTTGCTCCAGCGTCGTGTCGTGGTCACCTACTAAACGATCCGTTGCGGGTGCGACAAGTTCGATGCGGGATTCGATCAGAATAGTGAACCCGAAACGATTACCGTGGACAAGAGCGGCACCAATCTGGCTGCGCTGGAAGCCATCAATGCCGAGCGCGAAACGCCCATCAAGATCCAGCAGACGAAGTATTTGAACAATATCATCGAACAGAACCACTGCGCGATCAAGCGGTGTACCCGCCCCATGCTCGGGTTCAAGAGTTTCCGGTGCGCACGCATCCTGCTCGGTGGCATCGAGCTGGCTCATATGATCGCCAAGGGGCGGATGGAAAAAACGGCGCCCGACAAACATTTTCTGAGCAGTTCTATTCGCTGATAGTGTTAGTAATCCTATTCATATCAAGATTCGCTCAACCCGCAATCGTTATTGCGACAAAACCCGTTCCGACGCGCTCGCCGTCGCGTAGTCCTCGCTGTCGATGTCGTAGCCTGAGGGCTCCCAGCGGATAGCTAACAGCACCAGCAGTGACGTGAGGGGCGCTATGGCGATCACCCAAAACACCTTGGTACCGAGCGCGGCCGCGAGGATCGGGAACAGGAACAGCGACACTGTGGACGCCGAGCGCACGAGCGTCTGGTTGAAGCCCACACCGATCCCGCGCAGCGACGTGGGATAGCTGAGCGTCGCATAAGTCATCGAGTGTGAACCCGGGCCAAAACCCTGACCGAAGAGATAGCCGCCGAGCAACAGGATGGCGAGCGCCACGAACAGCCCATTGGCCGGGTGTCCGATCAGCGCGAGCCCTACGAGCGCAGTTACCTGCAGCGCATGGCCGAGCACGGTCATCTTCCACGCGCCTACGGTCGGCGCGGTCCGCACCCCGATGATGCCGCCGACGCACGCGAACAGCAGGTTCAGCGTCAGCGAAGCGATGATCGTGGTGAGCGGTCCCTGCTTGAGAAAGCTAGCGATGATGACGGGCAAGCCGAAGATGATCGCGTTGTAGCCAAACGACGAAGCCGCGCCGATGGTGGCGGCGAGTATCGTACGACGCCGATAGTTGCGGTTGAACAGCACCGCATAGTTGCGCCAGGAGGCCGAGCGCGGCCGCTCGCGCACCGTTTCGTCGCGCTCGACGGCGACATCGACGCCATAGGAGCGTTTGAGGATCTGCGCGGCGCGTTCCAGATCGCCCTGATTCGCGGCCCACACCGGAGACTCGCTGATATAGCGGCTGCGTACGAGAATGATCACGAGCGCGGGCACGGCGCCGAAGGCAAGCGTGAGGCGCCAGAGCCAGTCCGAATGATGAGCGGGCAGGATGGCGTAGAGGCCGAGTATCAGCAGATAGCAGGTACTCGTGGCCGCATACCAGGCGGGGCACCATGCGGCAACGGACGCGGCTTTGTTGCCCTTGCCCGCTACGCGCGAGAACTCGGCGAGAAAGGCCATGGCCACCGGCAGGTCGAGGCCTACGCCGAAGCCCATGAGGAAACGCGCGCCGCCCAGCACCCAGGCGTTGGGCGCGAGCCCGGCGGCAATGGCCGCGACGACGAAGAACAGCATGTCGGCCATGAACACGCGGTAACGCCCGATGCGGTCGGTCAAGTAGCCGCCAAACAGCGCACCGAGAATCGCCCCGAACGTGATCGCCGAGGAAACGAAGCCTACCTGCACAGGCGAAAGCGAGAATTGCCGCGCGATGTCCTTGATACCGTAGGCGAGCGACGTGAGATCGTAGGCGTCGAGAAAGACGCCGCCCAGCGCGATGGCGATGACGATCCGAGCTTTGCTGCCCTGTGCGGCGCCCGTACTGACAATGCGGGCCACGTCCTGGGCCGAGCGAATGACGGTATTCCGCGGTGGCGCTTCGGCCGCGGCGGCGTCTTGCCCGTGGGTCGGGATGGCGATTGTAGACATGTTGAAAGCCGGTTGATGATCGCAATCGCTGCATCGTAGTGACAGCGCCGCGCCCCTCAAACCAACGTTTTCAGCTATGCAATTCGGCAATTCGGCAATTCCGCAGTACCGCTCGGGCCCTATGCACATTTCGTTGGGTCTTGTCGCGATAACGAGGATAGGACGGGGAAGTGTCAATATAATTAGGAATGTTTATCTATCGAGAGAATAGAACTGCTGAGGGCTGTGGTGCAAACAGCGACCAACGAATCGGTTAGAGTGGCGGGCTGACCAATTTGAGGCCCCGCGATGAGCAAACTGAAGAATCTGGACGGGCTGTTCGCAGGACGCCACTTTGACCGCGACGTGATCATTCTTGGTGTGCGCTGGTGTCTGCGCTACAAACTCAGCCTGCGCGATCTCGTCGAGATGATGGCTGAGAGAGGGTTGTCGCTTGCGCACACGACGATCCTGCGTTGGGTGCGTTGCTATGCACCCGAGTTCGTCAAACGCTGGAATCATTTTGCCAGGCCGGCAGGACGGTCGTGGCGGATTGACGAGAAGTACCTGAAGATCCGGGGAAAATGGGTTTATCTATATCGTGCGGTCGATCGGGACGGCCAGACGGTAGACTTCATGCTCAGGGCAAAGCGCGATGTGGCGGCTGCAAAAGCGTTTTTCAGCAAGGCGATCAGACATCAGGGTCGGCCGCCGGAGACGGTTACGCTTGATGGCTATGCCGCCTCGCACAGGGCCGTACGTGAAATGAAGCTTGATGGCCTGCTCCCCGAGGACACGAAGGTGCGCTCTTCGAAATACCTCAATAATCTGATCGAACAGGACCATCGAAACATCAAATCCAGAACGAACGTGATGCTCGGGTTCAAACGATTCAGAAATGCCGCTACCACGATTTCAGGCTTCGAGTTGATGCATCGCATTCGCAAGGGGAAGTTCGACCTCTCAGCCCTCGCGCTCGAGGATATTGCTGCTCCCTACGTCTGGAATGCTGTCCTCTTCAATCGATAAGGTATCGATAGCTATGAGAGGCTATATAAGGTATCGCGGACACACCACCTATTTGCACCGGATCCGCGGTGTGCAACGTGGCGACGAGCGCGATGGTGCGCCTCACGGAACTCAAGTTCCTCACGCACGCAGGGCGAGAGATCGGCGTGGCTTCGACGAAGGCGTTCACGACGCAACGCGTCGGCCTGTTCATTCTGGCCGTCACGCTCGGCAAGCTGCGCGCGCACGTAAGCGCGGAGCAGGAAGCCAGGTACCTGAAGCTGCTGCGCCACCTGCCGGCCGCGCTCAACGGCGTGCTCCCGCTGGAGCCGCAGATCATCGCGTGGCCCGAGGAGTTCGCGCGCAAGGAAGACGCGCTTTTCCTCGGCCGCGGGCTGCACTATCCGATCGCGCTCGAAGGCGCGCTCAAGCTCAAGGAAATCTCGTACATCCACGCCGAGGCGTATCCGGCGGGCGAGCTCAAGCACGGGCCGCTCGCGCTCGTCACCGAGGCGATGCCGGTGGTGACCGTCGCGCCGTACGGCGCGCTGCTCGAAAAGCTCAAGTCGAACATGCAGGAAGTGCGCGCGCGGTGGCCACATCTACATGTTTGCGGATTCGGACACCCACATCACGAGCGAAGACGGCATCCACGTGATCCGCATGCCGGAGCACTATGGCCTGCTTTCGCCGATCCTGCACGTGGTGCCGCTGCAACTGCTCGCGTATCACACGGCGTGTGTGCGCGGCACCGATGTGGACAAGCCACGCAATCTCGCGAAGTCGGTGACGGTTGAATAACTGACCAGTACTCCCTGAGGTTCTTTTGATCCCCCGGAATGGCGAAACATGACGGCCGTAGTTGATGCGTTACTCGTCCAGCATATCTCTGGGCAATGGCGCGATGTCCTGATCGCGCTCGCCGCAGAGTTTGAGTCACAGCTGAACCACCGGGAGTAGCAGAAACGGGAATCAAAAAAGTCGATTAAGCGAGAAATCGAAAAAGCTTGGCACGAATTTTTATAAGGCCAACTTCGGCGCTCCACCGGTTTGAGGAGTGGCAAAAATCGGCCGCAAACCCAATGACGGCGGGCTTCGCGCGAAAGTCTCCGGGCGTGCAAGGCGCGTGTCGCATTCACACAACAGAATCACGACAATTTTCCTCCATCGCCTTACTCTCCCATCCTTTTCATTATCGACCCTTAGATTGCAGCCCGTCGATGAACCGGCCCATTAGCGGCCGGGGTAGTGAACTTTCCTTTACCCGGAGCAACAGTTGAAAAAGAAGTTTCTGACCACCGCTATCCTCGCCACGATCGCCGGCGCGGCCCACGCACAAAGCAGCGTCACGCTGTACGGCTCGATCGACGCCGGTATCAGCTATAACAGCCACGTAAAGAACGCGACGGGCGGCAGCAGCAGCCTGTGGCAGTACGGCGACGGCGTGGCGCAAGGCAGCCGATGGGGCCTGCGCGGCGCGGAAGACCTGGGCGGCGGCCTGAAGGCGATCTTCGTGCTCGAAAACGGCTTCAACAGTGGCACCGGCGCGGCAGGCCAGGGCGGCGCACTGTTCGGCCGTCAAGCCTTCGTCGGCCTCACGAAGGACACGATCGGCTCGCTGACGTTCGGCCGTCAATACTCGTTCAGCACCGACGTGCTCGGCTCGCTGTACTCGACCGGCGGCAACACGGTTTCGGGTAACTGGGCATACCACTTCAACGACATCGACCAGCTGACCTCGAGCCGCATCAACAACTCGGTCAAGTTCCAGAGCGTCAACATCTCGGGCTTCACGTTCGGCGGCCTGTATGGCTTC
>NZ_DATJWR010000180.1:0-9258 GCF_035501035.1 Paraburkholderia sp. | reverse complement strand
GCGATGTTCACCACTTCGGCGCGCACGCGGCCGTCGCGGGTCCAGGGCTCGTCCATGTAGTGCACCCACAGGACACGCCCGACCAGGATGGCGACGACGAAGATGATGGCCGTCGCGATAAAGCCAATGAGGTTGCGGATTGTCATGATTCGGTTGATTCGTTCAACGATGCATTCAGCGACGCATTCAGTGATAAACGGCGAGCCCGAGCACGCAGCACACGACCACGAGCAGGCTCACGCGAAAGAGGGATGGGTGCCACACGAGCCGGTAGAGGCCGGTTCTGGCCAGCACGGAATCGAGCACCCAGGTGATCGCCGCGCCGAGTATGAAGAGCAGCACGATCGCCGGGATATAGGCGTCGAGAAACGCGACGTCACGAGGCATGGTTGGCTCCTGGGCCTGGGCCCGGTTGCGCGCCCTCGCTGCCCGCGCAGGCCGCGAGCGGCGATTGCGGGTCGATGAGCGCGGTGCGGATGAAATGCAGATGGCTCTGGATGCGCTGCAACTGGTGGCGCTCTTCGCGCGCCGGCGCATCGCTGCGAGCGGAGCCGCGCAAGCCTTGCAGCACGTTCTCGCTCGCGGCGATGGCGCTGTCCGTCGCGGCGAGCGCGCTGCGGTAGCGCGCCTCGCCCGGGCGCTCGAAGAGTGCGCTCACGGCGTCGAGCGTCGCGTCGATCGCCACGCGCCATGCGGTGCCCGCCGCGTACTGAGGATGCGCGGGCAGCGTGGCCAGCTCGTGGCGCAGATCGAGCGCGGCGTTGCCGACTTCGAGCGTGGCGAAGAGCCAGCTCAGCGTGTCGCGGCGTTGCGCTTCGTCGTTGCCGGCGATCGCGGAGAGCTGGAACATCAGGTCGCGCGCGCCGCTCTCGAAGCGGTTGCGCAGGCCCTTGAGCCGCGCGCGGCACGCGTGCACGGCGCCGCCTCGCAGGTCGGCGAGCAGGCGCCGGCGCAGCCAGGGCGTCGAGGGTGGCAGCAGCACGGCGAACGCCGCCGCCGACACCGCCATCGAAGCGACGAGTGCCAGCGCGTCGTTCATGTAGCTGGTCGGGTTGTACTGCACGACGTTGTCCGGGCCCGCGAGGAAGCACAGGAAGATGCAGTAGCCCACGCCGTAGCCCGCGTACTTCGGGCGCGTCGTGAGGAATACGCCGAAAGCGAGCGCGGGCGCGAGCGCGACGCACAGCATCACGAAGCCGTCGATGTGCGGAAACACGCCGAACGTGAGGATCATGCCGACGAACGACGCGAGCACGGTGCCCAGCGCCATCTGGCTCGCCATGCGTGCGGGATTCGGCGCGGACGAGGCGAGCGCGCAGGTGGTCGCCGCGTTGAGCACGAGGTTCGTGCCGCTCGGCCAGGCCGTGGCGATCCAGAACGCGCCGAGCAGCGTCATGACGATCGCTGCGCGCAGGCCCGCGACGCCCGCCGCGATCGCATTCGTCTTCGGCACGTAGCGCGCGATCCACTTTTCGCGCGAGTGCGTGTCGACGGCGAGCGAAGCGTAGGTGGCCGTGTACTCGTTCATCTCGTGCACGAAGCGGTAGAGAAGCTCCGAGGCCGTGTCGAAGTCGAGCAGATGCGCGTCCCCTTGCGCTTCGAGCGCGATGCGCGTGGCGCGCACGCGGTGGGGCAGCGTCGAACGATACGCTTCGAGCTGCTTCGAGACGTGCGCGGCGTCCGCTGCCGTGAGCACGGGCTCGCCCGCCTTGGCGAACAGCGGCGCGATTTCGCGGAAGTACGGCTCGAGCGCTTCGACGGTCGCCGAGGAGCTCTCCGCGCGCAGCCGGTTCATCAGCCGATGCAGCGCGTGAAAGCGCGTCGAGACCGTCATGAACTCGGTGTTCAGGCGCGCGAGGCGGCCCGAGCGCATGCGCGCGTCGGGCGACTCGAACACGGCCATGCTGCGGCTCGCCTCGAAGCCCACGACGTCGGCGACGAAGCGGGCGTTGGTCGCCTCGATGTGCGAGCGGTCGATGCGTCCGGCGAGCGCCGCCGAAACGTAGTCGACGAACGACGAGAAGCGCCGGCGCACCGTCGAGCGCAGCAGCTCGCCCGTATATTGCGGGAACACCACGGCGCTCACGAAGCCCGAAGAGAGAATGCCGATCGAGATCTCGCACACGCGCGTCATGGCCGACATGAACGCGGCGTCGGGATGCTGCGAGGCCGGAATGCCGATGAGCGCCGCCGTGTAGCCTGCGAGCACGAAGCCGTACGAGCGGAAGTTGCGGTTGCGCGCGGCGCCCGCGGTACAGATGCCGACCCACAGCGCCGTCGAGACGATGAAAAGCTCGGGCTGCTGCGCGAAAAGGCCGATCAGCGCGAGCATCACGACGAGGCCCACCAGCGTGCCGCAGATCCGGTAGAAGCTCTTTGCGAACACCGGGCCGCTTTGCGGCTGCATCACGATGAACACGGTGGTCATCGCCGTGCGCGGCTGCGGCAGATCGAGCTTCATGGCAATGCCGAGCGCGAGCAGCGCCGCGGCGATCGCCTTGAAGAGATAGATCCAGACGAGACCGTCGGTGCGCGCCCAGTCGACGAGCGCGGCGTAGAGCCTCTGGCCGCCCGGCTGCGTGGGGGAGGAAGTGGACGCTTGCATGGACGGCTGCCTCAGTTCGCGGCGCCGGCGGGCGCTGCATGCGATGCGCTCGCGTCGGCGGCGTCCGGCCCGGACGAGTTCTTCGACGAATGCGGCGCGAGCAGCGCGGCGGGCATCAGCGGTACGGCGCGTGTCTTCTTGCCGTGCGCGGGCAGTTGCTCGGCTTCGGTCGGACCTTTCATGGAAACATCAGCAGCCGGCTCGCTCGACGCATCGATCATCCCGCCGCCCAGCGCCGCGACGAGCGTGGCGTGCGCGTTCAGGCGCTCGGCCTGGATGCGCGCGACGCCTTCCTGCGCGCGCAGCAGCTGCGTTTGCGCGATCAGCACGTTGACGTAGTCGGACAGACCGCGCCGGTAGCCTTCCTGCGCGAGATCGTAGTTGCGCTGCGCCACCGTGACCGAGCGGTGCGCGTCGTCTTCCTGCGTGGCGAGTGAGCGCATGCGCACGACCTGATCGGCGATTTCCTTGAGCGCGGTGACGATCGTCTGGTTGTACTGGTCGACGGCGATGTCGTAAGCGGCGGACTGTGCGCCGAGCTGCGCGCGCAGGCGACCGCCGTCGAAGATCGGCAGCGAGACCGCGGGGCCGCCCGCATAGCTGCCGCTCATCGACTTGAGGAACTGGAACAGCGGGCCGGCTGCCGCGTAGCCGCCCATCGAAACGAGCAGATTCACGTTCGGATAGAAGTCGGCCTTGGCGACGTCGATGCCGCGCGCCTGCGCCGCCACCATCCAGCGTGCCGCGACCACGTCGGGGCGATAGCCGATCAGCTCGGCGGGCAACGCCGAGGGCAGGCCCGCTGGAGCTGCGAGCGAGAGCGCCGGCCGCTGGATCGATTCGCCGGCGCCGGGGCCCTTGCCCGCGAGCGCCGCCATCTGGTTCTTGCCGAGCGCGATGGATTCTTCGAGCGCGTCGATCTGGCGCTCGTATTCGGGCAGCGGCGTTTCGGCCTGACTCACTTCGAGCTGCGTGCCGATGCCGCCCGCGAGGCGCTTTTGCGCGAGCGCGAGAATCCTTTGTTGCTGGCCGAGCGTTTGCTTCGCGATGTCGAGCAGCGCGTAGTTCATCGACAGCTCGATGTACGTGCGCGTGACGTTGACTTCGAGCTCGAGCTGCGCGGCGCGCGCGTCGGCGGCGCTCGCGTGCGCCATGTCGAGCGCGCGCTCAGCATTGTTCCTGTCCTGACCCCAAAGGTCGAGGTGGTAGGAAAGGCCGAGCGTGGCTGTGTTGTTCCACGTGTTCGCGCCCGCGAGTGGTCCTGGCCCGTAGTAGACGTTATCGGACCATTGCTGGCGCTGGATCGACATGCTGCCGTTGATCTGCGGAAGGAGGCCGGCCTGCGCCACGCCCACCATCGAGCGCGCCTCGCGCACGCGCGCCTGCGCAGCGGCGAGCGAGGGATTGCCGGCCACGGCGGCTTCGATCCAGGCGTTCAGTTGCGGGTCGTCGTAGCCGCGCCACCAGTCGCTGGCGGGCCAGCCGGCCTCGGCATTCGCCGCGCGAATGGCCGATCCGGCGTCGAGTTGCGCTGCGTCAGCTTGCTTGTCTTGCGGTGCGATGCCCCCGGTACTGGCGCAGCCCGCGATTATCAACGAGAACGTAAGAACCGTGAGTGCGGCTAGTCCTTTCGGTACCGGAGACTGCACGATTTACTCCTTATCTTGACTATGAATCACTGCGCGTCATTATATTTTTTGAGCGATTTCTAAATAACCAGTAAGGATGCAAGGCATTTTTACGAAGCATGAGACAATCAGTCTTGCGAAACATGTAACAATTCGTGCATCAGATAGAGGATGGGTATGGATACGCTTCAAAACATGCGTGTATTCGTCCGGGTAGTGGAGGCAGGCAGCTTCACGGGTGCGGCGCAGCACCTGAACACGACCACGGCTTACGCGTCACGCGCGGTCTCCGATCTGGAGGCGCATCTGCGCACGCGGCTTCTGAACCGCACGACGCGCCGCATCGCGCTCACCGAAGCGGGCGAGCGCTACCTGCAGCGCTGCGAGCAGATCCTCGCGTATGTCGATCAGGCCGAAGCGGAAGCCGGCGACGCGCATGCGCGCCCCGCGGGCAAGCTCAAGATCCACGCCATGACGAGCTTCGGCCAGCACTATGTGGTGCCGGCGGTGGGGCAGTATCAGCAGCTTTACCCGGATGTCCATGTGGAGCTCACGCTCGCGCAGCGCATGCCGGACCTGCTCGACGAGGGCTACGACGTGGCGCTCGTGGTCGCGACCGATCTGCCCGATTCGGGCTTCGTGTCGCAGCGGATCACGAGCGCATGCAGCATCGTGTGTGCGTCGCCGGCTTATCTCGAAAAGCACGGCGTGCCGCAAACGCCCGCCGATCTCGCGAATCACACCTGCCTGCAGATGGTGACGCCGGTGTTCCCGACCTCGCAGTGGCAGTTCAGCGGGCCCGAGGGCGAGACGACGATCAACCTCGGCCCGGCGACCTTTCAGGTGAACGTGGCGGAGGCGATGGCGGTGGCCGTGCGCGAGGGCATGGGTGTGGGCCTGCTGCCGATCTATTCGGCGATCAGCGGGCTGCGCAGCGGCGAGCTGCAGTGGATCCTGCCGGCGTACAGGTCGCAGGAGATGAGCGTCTACGCGATCTACCCGTCGCGCCAGTATCTCGACGCGAAGATCCGTACGTGGGTGGAACTGCTGCGCGAGAACCTGCCTTCGACGCTCGCCCGCGACCAGACGGAGTTGCGCGAGTTCGCGCGCACTTGAGACGCGGAACTGAGCGACGGAACTGAGGCACCGAACTGATCCACGGAACTGAGCCACGCAACGCAGGCGCGCAGCCGGGCCGCACAAATGAGCTCCGCAAACAAGCTACGCAACTGAACCGCGCGGCGCGAACGCATCGGCGGGCCGTTTCAGCCTGTTACAGCTTGCGCAGATGGCAACACTTGCTTACCCCCGGACGCACGGCGGCTTGATAAGGTAGCGCAACTGCTTCACGCCACCTTTTCAATCCGACCACCAGCACCGAGGACTTCCATGGATACGCATCTGATGATCGGCATCGCCGTGATGATGGGCCTGATCGGCATCGCGGCATCGCGCGATCTGCTGCGCATGCGCCGCGCGCAGCTGCAGCCCGCGACGCTGCGCGTGCGCAGCGACGACGCGAGCACGCGCTAAAGGCTCGACACCCGTTTCTCCTTGGCGGTGTCTTCCCGCTAGATTTCCACCACCTTGTCCCACGCGAAAGCCGGATTTTCCGGCAGCCCCGTGCGGCGGTCGCGATAGCCGCGCGGATTGCAGACCACGCGCGTGCCGTTGACCGTGTAGTCGAAGCACGTGTGCGTGTGGCCATGCACCCATAGCGCGATGGGCGCGCGCACGAGCGCGTCGAGATCGCTCACGAAACCGGCCGAAACGAGATCCTCCGCATAGCGCGGCGCGAGGCTCTGCCGGTGCGGCGCGTGATGCGTGACGACGATCGTCTCGCCCGCGAAGGGCTTCGCCAGTTCCGCTTCGAGCCACGCGCGCGAGCGCGCATGCAGCGCGAGCGAGTCGGCCGGCGTGAAATCTCGCGCAAGCGCTTCGGGGCTGGACGGCCACGACACCTGAATCAGCCCGCGAAAGTCGAGCATCACGCGCATCGCGGCCGCGATGGCGGCTTCGCGCGTGGCGTCGTCGGCGCCGAAGAGCGCGAAGTCCGCCCACAGCGTCGTGCCCAGCACGCGAAAGCGGCCGGCCGGATCGACGTACACGCCGTCGTTGAGGAAGTGCACGTTGTCGAGCGTAGCGGCGGCGTCGAGCATCGCCGCTTCCAGCGCGCCGAGCTCGCCGTCGTAATACTCGTGGTTGCCGGGCACATACACCACCGGCACCTGCGGATCGAACGTTTCCGCGGCCCAGCGCAGCCCCAGCCCGTGATTATGGATGTCGCCCGCGAGCACCACGAGATCGGCTTGCGCATGCGGAATCGTATCGGGCTCGTCTTGCTCCAGATGCAGATCGGACAGCACGCGAATCTTCACGCGGGTTTGCAGGCGAGTGTTCACGATCAGGGCTCCTTGCGTGCGCCGTGCAGCACTTTCCCCGGATTCATCAGGTTCAGCGGATCGAGCGCGTTCTTGATCGAGCGCATCAGCGCAAGCTCGACCTCGCTCTTGTAGTGCGCGTTTTCGTCGATCTTCAACTGCCCGAGGCCGTGTTCGGCGCTGATCGTCCCGCGATGCCGGTCCACGCTGTCGTAGACGATGCGATTCAGGGTTTTCTCGTTTTCGGCAAGGAAACGCTTCGGGTCGCCGCCTTCGGGCGCCTGCACGTTGTAGTGCAGATTGCCGTCGCCGAGATGGCCGAAGGTGACCATGCGCGCGCCGGGCACGACGCGCGCGATCTCGGCGTCGGTTTCCTCGATGAAGTGGCCGATGCGCGAGATCGGCACGCCGATGTCGTGCTTGATGTTCAAGCCTTCCTGCGCCTGCGCGAGCGGAATGTGTTCGCGGATGTTCCAGAACGCCTGCGACTGCGCGAGGCTTTCCGCGACCACGGCGTCCTCCACGATACCTTGTTCGAGCGCTGCTTCCATGAGCCGCTCGAAGAGCGCGCGCGCGTGCGCTTCGCTTTCGTTATCGGAAAGCTCGAGCAGCACGACCTGCGCGTGACGTGCGGCGAACGGGTAGCGCAGCTGCGGGAAGTGGCGGCCGACGAGCTGCATGCAGAAGTCCGACATCAGCTCGAAGCCCGTGAGAAGCGGCCCGGCATGGCGTTGCGCGAGCGCGAGGAAGTCGAGCGCGGCATGCGCCGAGCCGAGCGCCGCGAGCGCCGTGACGCGCGCGGCCGGCAGCGGATGCAGCTTCATCACCGCGGCGGTGATGACGCCGAGCGTGCCTTCCGCGCCGATGAAGAGATCGCGCAGATCGTAGCCGGTATTGTCCTTGCGCAGGCCGCGCAGGCCATCCCAGATTTCGCCTTGCGGCGTGACGACTTCGAGACCGAGGCACAGCTCGCGCGTGTTGCCGTAGCGCAGCACGCCGGTGCCACCCGCGTTGGTCGAGAGATTGCCGCCGATCGTGCAACTGCCTTCGGCCGCGAGCGAGAGCGGGAAGAGCCGGCCGGCTTCTTTCGCTCGCGTCTGCACTTCTGCGAGGATCACGCCGGCTTCGACGGTGATCGTGTTGTTGTGCGCGTCGGTCTCACGCACGCGATTCAGGCGGCGCAGGCTCAGCACGGCTACGCGGCCGCTCGCGTCGGGCGTGGCGCCGCCCGCGAGGCCCGTGTTGCCGCCTTGCGGCACGAGCGCCACTCGGTGCTCGTGCGCGAGCTTCACGACGGCCGCGACCTCCAGCGTATTGGCCGGGCACAGCACGGCGAGCGCCGCGCCCTGGTAGCGGCGGCGCCAGTCGGCGAGGTAGGGGGCGGTGTCGTGGGCGTCGGTGAGGACGTTTTGCGTGCCGATGGCGGCGGCGCAGGCATCGAGGAAACGCTGCGGGGCGGTGAGGGTGGAATCGGTCATGGTGTCTCGGTGCTTCGCGCGAGGCTCGGGGCCGGGCGCGGCGCGATTTTCGTCGGGAATGCGTGAGGCAGAGGCGTTAAGTGTGACACGGCGCGGGCCTTCGCGCAGTTCCGCCGGGTGCGGCAAGCCTTCGTGGATCGCGGGAAGCCGCGCACCCGCGCGTAGGGCTGCGGCGTTCGGCGCCGCTCAGACGGTCTCGCGCTTCGCACGGCGCGCGGCGCGCTTGTACGGGGCGACATAGGCGAGTGCGCACACGAAGAAGCCGAGCGAAAGCGCGACCTCCACCCAGCCGAGCCGGTTGCCGGGTGCAGGGTCGGTCATGCCGCGCACGATGCCTTCGGCGAAATAGAGGAGCACGAGCATCGACGCCCATTGCAGCGTGTAGAGCCGCCGGCGCAGCACGCCCGGCAGCGCGATCGCGAGCGGCAGGGCCTTGAGCACGAGCGCGCTGCCGCCGGGGCGCAGCGGCGCGAGCCGCCATTCCCACGCAATGCACAGCAGTGTGAGCGCGGCGAGCATGGCTAGGGCGCCGAGCGCGGCGCCGCGCCGTGGCGCGACCGGTAGCGCGGCGCTGCGCGGGCTGGCGTTCACGGGCGCTCGCCTCGCTCGGCGTTGGCAGGCGCGAGCGCAAGCGCGGCGCGCGCGAGCCGGGCGCCGAGCCCGCTTGCCAGCGCCTTCTCTTCGGCGCTGAGGCCGTGGCCGCGCGCGTCCGGGCGTGCGTGATGCGAGGCGCCATAAGGCGTGCCGCCGCCTTGCGTGGTCGTGAGCGCGCTTTCCGTGTAGGGAATGCCCACCAGCAGCATGCCGTGATGGAGCAGCGGCAGCATCATCGAGAGCAGGGTGCTTTCCTGGCCGCCGTGCAGGCTGCCCGTTGACGTGAACACGCACGCGGGCTTGCCGGCGAGCGCGCCCGAAAGCCACTGCGGCGTGGTGCCGTCGAGGAAATACTTGAGCGGCGCGGCCATGTTGCCGAAGCGCGTGGGCGAACCGAGCGCGAGACCCGCGCATTCTTCGAGATCGTGCAACTCGACATAGGGCGGGCCGTCAGAAGGGATATCGGGCTCGGTGGCCTCGCAAACCGTGGAGACGGGCGGCACCGTGCGCACGCGCGCTTCGGCGCCGGGCACGCTGTCGATCCCCTGTGCGATCGCGCGTGCAAGCTCGCG